>URDI01000009.1:0-50877 GCA_900546475.1 uncultured Collinsella sp. | reverse complement strand
TCCGCGCCGCGCTGGGAAGGGCCGCGTAGCGGTCCAAGAAATCGTCCGCAGTCCCGGGCAGCTAAAATAGCCCCGTCCCAAATTAGCTGCCCTGCCGGGTTGCTGCTGCTAGGCGAGGGCAGCCATGATGGTGCGGGCGACGCCGTCGTGGTCGTTGTCGAACTCGGTGATGGCGTCGGCGGCGTCGCGGTCCTCGGGCTCGGCGTTGATCATGGCCATGCCGTGGCCCGCTGCCTGCAGCATGGGGATGTCGTTGATGTTGTCGCCGAACGCCCAGGCGTCGACGAGACGCTCGCCCAGGTGCTCGCATAGCCACGTGAGGGCCGTTCCCTTGGTGGCGCCCTCACCCATGACCTCGATATTCATGGCGTAAGAACGCGTGACCTCAATGCCTCCGAGCGTGTCGAGCTCAGCCGCGATGGCGTCGCGATCGGCCGGGTCGTGCCAGTACATGGCGATGCGTTCGAGCGTCTCGACCCCGTCGATCTTACTGTCGATATCCATGTCGATCGGTGTTCGTGTGCGCTTGAGCGAAGCCGCGATGTGGGGGTCACCGCCGCAGAACTCATCCAGGCGCCCGTAAAGCGAGCGGGGGAGGAAGCACTGCCCATCCGCGAAGATATCGAAGGTCACATCGTGGCCGGCGGCGATGCGATGGACGCGATGGGCAATGCCGCGATCGAGCGGACGGCTCAAAATGCGCGTGGCGCGCGAGGCATCGTTGGGCACATCGTCGTCGAGCTGCCAGACGCTGGCGCCATTGGCGCAGACCGCGTAGTGCACGGCAGGATGGGCGAGGATGGGCTCAAAGACGCCCGACAGCGGACGCCCCGTGCACGGTACAAACTCAATGCTGCGACGTGCGAGCTCGTCGAGCATCGCCCAGGTGGCGTCGCCCATCTGCTTGTCGCTCGTCAACAGTGTTCCATCCATATCGGAAAAAACAATCATTCGATGCAGCCCTTTCTACTGGCATAAAAAGCGTGGCCGAGGGCGGTGATGCCCTGGCCACGCTCGAGTTCTATAACGGTCCGCGTCCTAGCGGTCGGCGATCGGCTTGTACTCCAGCGGCTCGATCACCGGACGATAGGCCGGGCGAATAATACGGTGCGCGCAGAAGAGCTCTTCCATGCGGTGTGCCGACCAGCCGGCCATGCGGGCGACGGCGAATAACGGCGTAAAAAGCGTCTCGGGCACGCCGAGCATCTTGTAGATAAAGCCCGTGTACAGGTCGATGTTGGCGCAGATGGGCTTGGTCATGCCGTGGTCGCGCATGACCTGGGGTGCCAGGCGCTCGATGCGCTCGATGAGCGCGAACTCATCGCCCAGGTCCTTCTTGGCGGCAAGCGTGCGCGCGTAACGGCGGCAGACCTCGGCGCGCGGGTCGCTGAGCGTATAGACGGCGTGGCCCATACCGTAGATGAGGCCCGTGCCGTCGAAGGCCTGCTTGTCGAGGATCTTGCCCAGGTAGGCTGCGACCTCGTCCTCGTCCTCCCAGTTGGAGACATGCGCGCGGATGTCCTCGTGCATGGACACGACCTTGGCGTTGGCACCGCCGTGGCGCGGGCCCTTGAGCGAGCCGATAGCCGCGGCGTAGGCGGAATACGGGTCGGTGGCCGAAGACGACAGCACGCGGCAAGCGAAGGTGGAGTTGTTGCCGCCGCCGTGCTCGGCATGCAGCATGAGCATCACGTCGAGCAGCATGGCTTCGTCGCGGGTGAACGCCATGCCACCGCGCAAGACCTGTAGGATGGTCTCGGCGGTGGAGAGACCGGGCGTGGGGTGCGGCACGTGAACCTCGGAGCCGCGAAGCTTGGCGACCGAGGCCATGTGTGCGAAGGCGGCGATGCGCGGGAGACGTGCGAGCATGGAAATGGCGACGTCGATTTCGTGCTCGGGCGTGATCACGTCTGGTTCGGCATCGAAGGCGTAGAGCAACAGTACGGCGCGCTGGAGCACGTTCATGATGCTCGACGACACCGTGGTCATAGGGAACTCTTTAACGTACTCGTCACTCAGGTGTCTAAAGGCGCCCAGGCGCTCGCAAAAGCCGTCGAGCTCTTCCTTGTTGGGCAGCGAACCCGTGATAAGCAGATAGGCGACTTCCTCGTAGCCGTAGCGATTCTCGGCCTGGGCATTGTTGACCAGATCCTCGATGCTGTAGCCGCGAAGCGTGAGCTTGCCCTGATCGGGCACGACCTTTCCGTCGACCTTGTTGTAGCCGTGCACATCCGAGATACGAGTGAGGCCCGCGACCACGCCCGAGCCGTCGGCATTGCGCAGGCCGCGCTTGACATTGTGCTCTTCGAACAAGCCCTCGTCATAAGGGTCGGTCGGCAGGCCGTGGTAGAGGCTTTCGCTCTCAGACGAAATCTGGCGGCTTGCTTCGTAATCCAGAACCAGTCGGCTCAAGTGGTCATCGAAGCGGTAATAGATTTTCTTGGCGTCGTAGGCCATGTGCGCTCCTCTCCGGGCCGTGTGGGGGCGGCGTGCTTGAGTGCAGATGCGCCGGCCTGTTCCTGCACGGCCTGTTCGCTACAGGCGGTACATAAAGTTAAAGACGTCCTCGCGCTGGATGGACACGTTGACGCCCGAAAGCTCGCCGGCCTCGGCCAGGGCCTCCTGCAGCTCAGCGAAGTCGAGCTTGGACTCGGCGGTATCGGCCAGCATGGTCATGGTGAAGATGTCCTCGATAATGGACTGCGTGATGTCGCGGATGTCGACGTTGGCCTCGCCCAGGACACGGGTGACGCCGGCGACGATGCCGGGGCGGTTCTTGCCAAGGACGGTGATGACGATACGGGAGGACGAGATCTCGGCCATGGGAAACCCTTTCGCGTGATTGCGGCGCGCGCGGGGCGCTCCGCTACGGTACAGTGTTCATCATTGTACCTGTCTGGCGCAAAAAAGGCGCGCTCGCTGCGGCGTTACATGCCTGCAACATGAGCGTAAGGGGGAAGGCCGTACGGGGAAGAGCCGTCTGGCGCGTGTCCGGCTCGTGTTGGGTTGATTTCCGATCTCAGCCGAACACATTGAGCGGACAGGCCGTTCCCGCAGTCAGCCGAACGCCTCCGACGGCTGATTCCGAACTGGAAGCGGAGGGCATCCCCGCCCTTCGGTAGGGGATACCGCTCCGCGGCGCATGCCGCGGGCGGCGCCCCTATCGGACCACCGTGACCTCAGTTGGGATGGGCCCAGCACTGCCGCGTACTCGGTGAGCTAGAGCCAACTGTTCGTCTTCACGTCGCGTATGGCGATATTTCGGTCGTCCGGCTCGGTGATGCCGTAGCCGAACGCCTGGAGCGTCTCGATGGACTCCTGGATCCTCTGTTGGAACATGGGACCCGGATCGACCCTCGGCCCGAGGTGCCCGCGCCAAAGGCACGGCGTGGCGCGCAGCATGTTATGGATTTTGGAGATGGGCTCGATGTCGGCGTAGACGTTGAGCGTCGCCATGGCGTCCTTGTGGCCGAGGATCGATTGGAGCGCCTTGATATCGCCGCCTTGGCGGATCCACTGCGTTGCGAACGTGTGGCGAAGGCCGTGGAACGTGATCAGCTCGTCGTTGGTGCCCATGAGGCCGTTGGTCTCCGAGAACGTCTTGAACGCCCTGCGGATATAGCTTGTCGTCGCGAAGGTCGCGCCCGGCTCCGACAGGATGTAGCAGTCCCCGATCTCGACCGCCCCGGTAAGGCCGCGCAAGCGCAGCTTTCCGCAGTCGATCTCGTGGGTCTCCTTCAGGAAGGGGAGTAGGCCGACCGGGTCGATGGGGATACCCCTGGCGTCATGGGTCTTGGTGTCCTTGATGAACGAACCCATTCCCTTCGCGTACGCCACCGAGTGTCTGATCGAGATCAGGCCCGTCTCGAAATCCACATCGCACCACCGAAGGCCGCAGACCTCGCCGATTCGCATCCCCGTGTGCAGGGCGAGTACGACCGCCCTCTAATCCTCGGCGGACCAATCGAGTCCGAACTCCTTTCGGGCATCCTCTTCGCTCATGACTTCGAGAAGGTCTCCGGGTTGGCAACGAAGGGCGAGGCATAGCTGCTCGAGTGTGTTGAAGCGAATGCCGCGAATATGCCCTTTTTTAATACGGGACAGGTTCACGGGCGTGGTTCCAATCCTTTCGGCAAGTTCGTTCGAGGAAATCTTTCGCTCGGCCATGATCTTGTCGAGGCGAACAATTACGGGCATGGCGTTTCCTTACGCAATCTCGTCGGAGTCGAGGTACAGCTCTCGGGCGTACAAGAAGAGCTGGGAAAGCATGAACAGGACGATGCCGAGAACCAGAGAGGTCCAATCGAATGATGAAGCGATCTCTTGGGCGCCGACGGCCCCCTCGCCGCCAAACATCGAAACGGAGGTTTTGAGTGAGCCGGCGTAGAGGCTGGTGGCAGCTTGAACAACGAAGAGAATGCCGAGCACCTTCAAGCATGTCGCAGACCCTTTCTTGAAGGGGTCTCCGCTCTTGATCGTCCACACGAGAACGGCGCTGAGGATGGTCGTAGCGATACCGATGACGGCAGGGACCAATGTCGAGATCGCAAGGGCTGGATACGCGGGGGAGTCTGCAATTACAGGGTTGTCGAGCACTTCGATTGCTGGCTTTAAGGAGAACGCCACTTGTGCGATGGCGGTGGCGCAAAGGGTCGCAGAGGCTATCGCACATGCGATGCGGAAGGAATGAAGCCGGGGAGTGCGATTGTCGGAACTCATAATAACCTCCGAAGAATTTAAAAAACTCAGGTTACTTTTTAACAGTTTATGTTAAATTGACTTTGCCGGCAAGTAATAAGGGCCGAGCATTTTGTTCGGCCCCTCTGTTCCGACTGGATGAGGTTAAGGTTGGCGATGAATATGCTCAAAATCTCGAAGGCGATCTTTAGGTCGCTTCTCTCCTCCAGGTCGCTCTGTGTTGTCGTTGTTGCGTTGATGGTTCTTTGTGCTCTGCCCGTCTTCAGGAGCGCGGCTGGCATCGACGGACGGGTCGAATACCTCGAGTCGGGAATAACCCGTGTTGAGCAGGAATTGTCAGCATCCTATGCGGATGCGCTTGTGAATGCGGGGGAGGACGGTGTCTATACCTCTTCATCAAGCATGCCCGCGCTTCTGTACCCTCTTGCCGCGGGACGTCTTATCTTGGCACCGCTCTCTCCCCTACTTCCGTTTCTGCAGATATCGGATGGAGAGTACACCTATTATGACGGATCGAAGGAGTACTTGCTATGGGTCGCAACGGCCGTTGCCGTCTCGTTCCTTGCCGCGCGTCTTAACAAACGTGAAAAGCTCATCATCCAGGCACCGATGGGCGAGCTGGGTAGACTTGTTGCATCGAGCGTATGGGCGAGTGTTTTTGCAATGCTTGCCGTCCTCGCCATCAATCTTCCAGGGATAATCGCCGCGCTTGTGAAGAATGGCCCGGGCTCGCCGTTCTATCCGATAGGCTACATTCAATATGCGACTCCGGTTATCAAACCGGCTTGGCTGGTGTTCGCGCAGACGGCCATCTTGCAATTCTTGGTGGCAGCGTTCATCTCGCTTGTCGTTCACCTTGCCGTGAAGATTGCCAATAACCCTACGCTTGGAATCGTGTTCGTATGTGCCCTGATGGGGGTGACGATGGTTCCCGGGTATTACGGAAGATCCATCGCTTTACGTGAGTTCGCCCTGTTGAATCCCCTTACGTATGCGAACACTGAGTTGACCGTCGGCACCTATAGCCCGTACCCGACAACGCAGATAGTGAATCTGCCTGGACTTTGCTTCGAGCGTGGCGCGATTGCCCTCGTATGCGCAATCGGGATCGAGGTGCTGGCAATTAGCCTGCTTTGCGTTGCTGGAAAGAGCGGCTGCGCGTGCCCGATATCCCCGATTTGTCTTGAGAGAGGTTCCTTCACTGCATCGAGAACGGCAACTCGTTCGAGCGCTTGTGCCTCCGCCGTTGCATACGTAAGAACGATGGGGAAACTGCTCCTGCGTTCTCCTACCCTCGCCGTATGCGCGATTGCAATGTCGACGACGATGCTGGCCCCGGCTCTGGTCGAGATGTTTCCTGACGCTGATAACGTTTCCGCTGTTCGGTATAGGGATGGGGAGCTCCGTTCAATAGATCGGTATCTAGAGCAGAACGCTGCGAATATGGACGTCGAGGGCAAAGCGGCCCTGGAAGACATGCGGGATGCTCTTTCGGGTTTCGTGTACGCGCCTATGCCTGCGGAGGGGTTTCGAAGCCTTGCGACGTACGAGCGCGCTCGAGGTGAGCTGGGCGCGGCAGATGCGACTCTCCTGCAATCGATCGGAATCGAGCCGGAGACTCCTTCTCGTGCGGAGGCGCGCGCCCTTCTGCTTGAGTCGATCGCGAGCTTGCCGGACCCCAAGGTTTACGAGTTAAGTACGAAGATGCCCCCATTAATCCTCCTTTCGTATCTCCAGGCAGCGCTTCCCTCCTTATTTTTGCTGTTGCCCGTGGTTGTCACATCGCTCGCGTGCACCCACCTGCAGTGTCGTTCCCTTCTGGTTCTCCAGATCCCCGCAACAGCGCATGTGCGTTTTCTGACGGCTGTTGCGCTGGCTCTCCTGCTTGGCTTGGTGCTGCTTTTGGTGTCGATGGTTCCCGCTGTCGTTGTGTCCGTGATTAAGAACGGTGCGGGTGGATCGGAGTATCCCGTCGCTCTCATTCGGGCGGGAGCTTCGACAACGTCCATGGTGGGGGAGGCGGTGTTGTGCAGTATTCCGTTGCTGGTCATGGCATACGGCGTGATTTCCGTCGTCGCTGCGTTGACAGCAGCGATTAGCCGCAACCCCGTTGTCACCGGAATGGTTTGCGCGGTTCTCTTGGTGTTGGGTTCGTTGAGCGCTCATGTTGAAAGCGTGGGCATGGGCGTCGCGCTGCTGGCTCCATTCGCCTCGTTTGATCCCGCTTCCCAGGTGGGGACGATTGGGTTCCTTGGGCGAGGGACGAACGCGATGCCTTTTGGAGAGGTCGTCGGCGCATCGGGCGCTCTGCTGGTGGTCTTGGGCGCCGTATCTCCGTTGATGGTGCGCCTGAGTGTTCCAAAGATCGAAAGGGGATGATCTCGATGATTGACCTTCAAACGCTGACGATCTCTTATGGAAAGAAGGTGCTCGTAGATTCGGTGAACGCTGAGTTTGCCCCGGGTACGGTCTACGGTCTCGTCGCTCCGAACGGGCATGGAAAGACGACGTTGCTGCGTGCGATGGCAGGTTTGCCGGGTCCTCGCGTGGACGGGAGCATCGTTCTGGATGAGGTGCAGGGTACGGGTGCGAGAGAGGTCCGTTCTATGATCTTCTATGCACCTGGTGAGGGGACGCTGCTGTATCCCGGATTGCGTGCGGAAGATCACCTCAAGATGGTTTGCGATATGTGGCCGCATGCTCGCGATATCGAAGAGATAGTGGAACAAACGCAGATAGGCGAGTTCGCGAAGATGAGGATCCGCACTCTGAGCCAGGGCATGAAGCAGCAGCTTACCCTGGCGATTGCGTATGCGACGGGCGCGCGGTACCTTCTATTAGATGAGCCCATGAACGCGCTCGACCCCAGCAGGGTGGACTTGCATTCCGAGATTCTCAGGAAGCTGGCCGATTCTGGTACGTGCATCATCATGTCATCCCACATCTTGGATTCGGTCGATAGGCTGTGCGATGAGATTCTGTTTTTGAAGGATGGGAGGCTCATTAGAAGCATTCCGCAAGATGATGCTGCGCCGAAGTCTCCTGGATCCCATTTCGCAAAGCCTGCCGGACGCGCCGAGGGTGCGCTAAGCACGTATCGGCGACTCTACGAAAAGGGCGGGTAGAAATGCAAGTTAAAAATCTATGTGGTCAATATAATACCGTTAAACCCGCATATCGATACCGCTCAGCCATTCGCCTCGCCCCCGTCGCACGTATCTTCATCCGGTCTGTTACTTTTAATCTAACGATTCTTTGAGGAACGTAGGTGCTTCTGAATGTACTGTCGACTTCTTCTCAAACTGATCCTAAGAGACAAGGCCGCATGGATTTGTACGCTCGTTCTCGCTGCAGCCTTTTCCGTCCCCATTGCGTTCAATTCACCCATCTACGGGCCCTTCTTTATGAAACAGGGCATGCAGGGCTTTGTCGACGCATTCAATACGCGCGCGCCCCAGGCCAGCGGCACAGACCTATCGCCAGAGCAGCAAGCTGACGCGGAGCTTGCAAGATACGCGAACGCCGCCCTTGCCGCTCAAACCGACGCCGCCTTTCTCGATTCTGCCGAGAGCTACTACGCGCTCATGGGCGAAGGCTTCCAATCCGGGTCCATCGTGGGAGACCGAGAGACCAATGACGCAGCGCTCGCATATTGCCGTGCCCTGAGCAGCTCCGGCATCACGGATATCCCGGCCTCCGCAAACGACCTGCCATTCCTTTCCTTCCTGCCTTACGCCATTGCCACGGCGCCGTCTTTCCTTCCCTTCATCCCCTTCCTTCTCTCGTCGATACTCGTGCTCGGCGCCACAAGGCCCGGGACCCTGGCGGCAAAGGCGCCCGCGCCCAAATTCCGGCGCCTTATCCAGATCGTGTTTTCGATAATCGTCGCGGGGACCGCGATGCTCCTCACCGGCCTCGCACCCGGGGGCATTTACGCCTTGGTCCTAAACGGCTTCGGGCAAATTGGGTACCCGATCGCCTTCTTCCATGACGGCGCGCTTGCCACCACGACCGCGGGAAACGTCTTCACGACCCTGCTTCTCGCGCTGCTTGCGGGCGGAACCTTGATATCCGTTTGCTCCGCCGTCCTATCGACCGCAACGAGGCGCGTCTTCGCAGGCCCCCTTACCTCAGCGCTGCTTGTCGCGGCCCCGGCATTCCCGTTGCTGTCCGATTCGGCGCTGGAGCATAATGCCGTGCTCGGGCTCCTGCCGCTGGCCGTGTTCTCGCCTATCGAGGCAACGGGCTACGTAGGATGCTTCCCGACAGAATTCATTGGCTCCGGTTCAGGCAGCGCATCGATGCTTGCCGTGGCCCTGATATACGTCGCGGTCTTTTTTGCGGTCGGCGCCGTTGCGGCACGTTCGCCCAAACAGGCTGGACCCGCTAAAAAGCACCATGGGCTCGAGCTTCTAGACGCGAGCGTGGGATACGGGAGCACGACGATACTTTCAATCGGATCGCTTTTCCTGAGCCCGGGAACGGCGGCGGGCCTCGTTGCTCCCAACGGCTCGGGGAAAACCACCCTTCTTGAAGCGCTGTCGGGCCAATTTCCCACCCGCATCCGCTCGGGAAGCCTGGCGGCAGACGGAATCTGCCAACGTCGATCAGCCGAATTTGCAGAACTCGTCTACCTGAGCTCTTCGGGCAGCGCGGATCTCTATCCCACGCTATCGGCCATCGAGCACCTTGCTTTCGTTAGGGAGGCGTGGAAATCGGCCGCCGACATCGACTCGCTCTGCGACTCCCTCGGAATCTCCCCATATCTCGACAAGCCGACCCGTAAACTCTCGACAGGAATGAAGCAGCAGGTAAAGCTTGCCATGGCGATAGCGACCGATTGCCCGTACCTCATCCTCGATGAACCGCTGAACGGCCTCGATCCGGGAAAGCGGAAAACCTCCTGCGACGCGATGCGCAGCGAGGTGGCGCGGGGACGAAGCGTGCTCATTTCAAGCCATCTGCTCGACGACCTGGCAGACCTTACCAACTCGTTCTACTTCATCGAGGCCGGCACGCTCGTGGAAAAGATCAAGTCGTCCTCGCAGACGCTCAAGCAGGAATACCTCGATACATACGAGAGATGAATGTGGGGGAGTGTTCGGATGAAGTTGATATTTAAGGTCCAGCTCGTGTTGTGCCGAAAAGACCGTGAACCTTTTGTGGGACACGCGGCGCCGTGGTACCATAGCCGAGTTTGTTGTCTTGGTCGGAAACCAAGACGCCTTATGCGCTGATCGGTAACCAGCGCCTGACCAATAAGGAGTCCTACCATGAAGCAGGGTATCCATCCCCAGTATGTCGAGTGCACGGTGACGTGCTCCTGCGGCAACACCTTCAAGACGCACGCTACCGTGTCCGAGATGAAGGTTGAGCTTTGCAACGAGTGCCACCCGTTCTACACCGGCCAGCAGAAGTTCGTCGACACCGGTGGACGCGTCCAGCGCTTCGCCGACAAGTTCGGTGGCGCCGCTGCCGCCCAGCTCAAGAAGGCTGAGGAGGCCAAGGCTGCCAAGGCTGCCAAGGCTGCTGAGGCCGAGGCCGCTCGCAAGGCCGCCGCTGAGGCTAAGGCTGCCGAGAAGGCTAAGCGTGCTGCTAAGTTTGCCGAGGAGGCTGCCAAGCAGGCCGCCGAGGCTCCCGCAGAGGCTCCCGTCGAGGAGGCCGCTGCCGAGGCCGAGACCACCGAGGCTGCTGAGTAAATAGCTCGCCGCGGAATCGCTCGCATTCATGGCATAAGGGCCGTGCATCCATTTGGGTGCGCGGCCCTTTTCTTTTTATTGGTGCAAGCTAACCTGTCCCCGTGGCACCAAATGGCAGATAGACGGCGTTTGCTCAGATAAAACTTGCCAAAATAAACCTGTTCCATTGCGGCAGGTTGGTCATAGTTATTACGTGGCGGTCGAGGTCGACCGTATAGGCCGCGCCTTGTTTGGCTAAAGTACAATCATCTGTGTTTAACTCGCCCGCAGCTGCACGGCGTGGGCGATGGCCAAAAAGGAAAACCACATGGGATTCATGTCAAAGCTGCTGTCCTTTGGATCCGATAAGGACCTTAAGCGCTACTACAAGATCGTCGACCAGATCAACGGTCTTGAGCCCCAGTTTGAGAAGATGACCGAGGAGGAACTCCGCGGCCAGACCGATAAGTTCCGTGAGCGTTACGCCAACGGTGAGTCGCTCGACGACATGCTCCCCGAGGCCTTTGCCACCGTGCGCGAGGCTTCCAAGCGCACCATGGGTATGCGCCACTTTGACGTGCAGCTCATTGGCGCCATGGCACTGCACGAGGGCCACATCGCCGAGATGAAGACTGGCGAAGGCAAGACCCTCGTCTCCACGTTGGCCGGCTATCTCAACGCTATTGCCGGCAAGGGCGTGCACGTCGTTACTGTCAATGATTACCTTGCCAAGCGCGACTCCGAGTGGATGGGCCGCATCTACAAGTACCTGGGCATGACCGTCGGTCTGCTCCAGAACAACATGCCGCTCGAGCTCAAGCGCCCGGCCTACCAGGCCGACGTCACCTACGGCACCAACTCCGAGTTCGGCTTTGATTACCTGCGCGACAACATGGTTACCCGTCCCGAGCAGCGCGTGCAGCGCGGCCACAACTACGCCATCGTCGACGAGGTTGACTCCATCCTGATCGATGAGGCTCGCACCCCGCTGATCATCTCGGGCGCTGGCACCAAGTCCGCCAGTACCTACAAGGACTTCGCGCGTGCCGTGCGTGGCCTTGAGCGCGGCGAGGACGTGTCGCACGACATGCTTACCGCCACCGAGGACGTTGAACCCACGGGCGACTACGTCATGGACGAGGCCAAGCACACCATCGCTGCCACCGAGCGCGGTCTTAAGAAGATCGAGCGCCGCCTGGGTATCGATGACATCTATGCCGATCTCTCCGGCCAGCTGGTCAACCACCTGCAGCAGGCGCTGAAGGCCCAGTACATGTTCCACCGCGACAAGCAGTATGTGGTCACCAACGGCGAGGTCAAGATCGTCGACGAGTTCACCGGCCGCATTATGGAAGGCCGCCGTTACTCCGAGGGCCTGCACCAGGCCATCGAGGCCAAAGAGGGCGTGCTTGTACGCGAGGAGAACCAGACGCTGGCCACTATCACCTTGCAGAACTACTTCCGTCTGTATGACAAGCTCTCCGGCATGACCGGTACGGCACTCACCGAGGATGCCGAGTTCCGCGAGATCTACAAGCTGCCCGTCGAGGTCATCCCCTCCAACAAACCCGTTCAGCGTGTTGACCACGAGGACCTGGTGTACCGTACCATTCAGGCCAAGTACAACGCCGTCGCCGACGATGTCGAGCAGCGTCACGCCAAGGGCCAGCCGGTCCTGGTGGGCACCGTCTCCATCGAGAGCTCCGAGAAGCTGTCGGCCGCCCTTACCAAGCGCGGCATCGCGCACGAGGTCCTCAACGCCAAGCACCATGAGCGCGAGGCTCATATCGTTGCCCAGGCCGGACGCTACGGCGCCGTGACCATCGCTACCAACATGGCCGGTCGTGGTACCGACATCCTGTTGGGCGGCAACCCCGACGAGCTGGTGCGCGAGCGCCTTGAGTACGAGGGCCTGACCATGGAGGACGTGACGCCCGAGCAGCTTGAGCAGTTTAACGCCGAGGCCAAGGAGACCTGCAAGGCCGAGCGCGAGCGCGTGCTTGCCGCCGGCGGCCTGACCGTTATCGGCACCGAGCGCCACGAGTCCCGTCGTATCGACAACCAGCTGCGCGGCCGCTCCGGCCGTCAGGGCGATCCGGGCGAGACCCAGTTCTACCTGTCGCTCGAGGACGACCTCATGCGCCTGTTCGGCGGCGACAAGATGGACCGCGTCTCCAAGATGATGGTCACGGCCGACATGGGCGACGACATGCCCATCCAGCACAAGATCATCTCCAAGGCCGTCGAGAGCGCCCAGCACAAGGTCGAGAGCATCAACTTCTCCATGCGCAAGAGCGTCCTTGAGTACGACGACGTCATGAACAAGCAGCGCCAGGTCATCTACGCTGAGCGCAATAAGATTCTGGACGGCAAGGACCTGACCGGCCACATCACCGAGGTCATGCACGACACCGTGTACCGCTGCGTTCAGGAGTTCTGCACCAAGGACAGTCACGATGGCGAGCGCGACCTGGAGGGCCTGCGCAAGTGGGTTGAGGAGCTCACCGGCCACATCGATACGCCGAAGTTCCCCGACGAGGATTATGAGGCCCTAGCTGCCGATGTCCTGGCTTACGTAGAGAAGTGCTACAACATGAAAGCCGAGCGCTTGGGCGAGGACCTGATGCGCGAGCTCAACACCCAGGTCATGCTGCGCGTCATCGATACCCGCTGGATGAACTACCTGCAGGAGATGGACTACCTCAAGACCGGCATCGGCCTGCGCGGCTTTGGCCAGCGCGACCCGCTGGTCGAGTACAAGACCGAGGCCTACGGCGCGTTCCAGATACTCGTCGACACCATGTACGAGGATTACCTGCGCACGGTTCTGCGCATCGAGATCAAGGCTGCCCCGCGTGTCGTGGAGCACAAGGAGGAGCCCGCGCTCGAGGGTGCGCACTTCTCCGGTCCTGCCGAGGTCGATGGTGACAACGGCGACTCGGTGCTGCGCAAGCAGGCGCAGGTGCAGGCCCGCACGGCTGTCCAAGGCGGACCGGCTGCCGTCAACAACGGTGGCAAGGTGACGACCTACCGCAAGTCCGAGAGCGACGATCCGTACGTCAACGTGGGCCGCAACGACCCGTGCCCTTGCGGTAGCGGTAAGAAGTTCAAGTACTGCCACGGCAGGAATCGTTAATGGCTGAGGCTTTAGAGGTAACGCCCGCCGAGCTGGACGCGTTTGCGGACCGGCTCGGCGAGGTCGAGTCGTACCTCCATTTGTACGAGAAGCGCACCCGCGTAACGGAGCTCGAGGCCAAAAGCGTCGCCCCGGGCTTTTGGGACGACGCCGATGCCGCTCGCGCCACGATGGAGGAGATCGCGCGCACCAAGGAAGATATCGCTGCCGTGGACACCGCGCGCGGCGAGCTTTCCGATGCCCGCGCTGCGCTGGAGCTTGCCGAGGAGATGGGGGATGACCCCGACGCCGTCGCATTGCGCGAGGAGGCTGCCGCTACGGCAGAACGCCTAGCCCGCGCCATCGACGAGCTTGAGCTTGCGAGCTGGTTTACCGGGGAGTTCGACCATGGCGACGCGATTGTGACCATCAAGCCCGGGCAGGGTGGTTTGGAGGCCCAGGATTGGACCTTCATGCTCTTTAAGATGTACATGAAGTACTGCCAGCGCCGCGGTTGGAAGGTCACCATCAACGATTGCCCCGCGGCCGAGGTCATTGGCATTGATCGCGCGACCTTTACCGTCGAAGGCAAGGATGCTTTTGGCATGCTTCGCGCCGAGGCCGGTGTCCACCGCCTGGTGCGCATTAGCCCCACCGACGACAAGAAGCGCCGCCAGACCACGTTTGCCGGCGTCGAGGTCATTCCGGTGCTGCCCGACGATATCGATATCGAGATCAACCCCGACGACATCCGCGTCGACGTGTACCACGCAAGTGGCCCGGGTGGCCAGGGCGTAAACACCACCGACTCCGCCGTGCGCGTGACGCATTTCCCCAGCGGCATTGTGGTTACCTGCCAAAACGAGCGCAGCCAGATCCAGAACAAGGCCGCGTGCATGCAGATCCTCAAGGCTCGCCTGTACGAGATTGAGCTCGAGAAGCGTGCCGAGGCCCTGGACGAGATTCGCGGACCCAAGACCACGATTGGTTTTGGCAACCAGATCCGCAGCTACGTGCTCTACCCGTACCAGATGGTTAAGGACCTGCGTACGGGCGTGGAGACCAGCAACGTCGAGGCCGTTCTTGACGATGGCGATTTGGATCCGTTTGTTATTGGCTATCACCGTTGGGCTACCGGCAACGCCGATGTAGAAGGCTCGGAGATCTAAAACATCGGGCGGCTTCAAGCCGATGCTAAGCCCAACGGTTGGACGGGTTTGTGTTCGGAATAAACCCTGCGCAGGGGTGGTTTTTGTCCGGCGAATCGGTAGAATCGAATACAAGAAGAAGTTCAAAGCGCATCCGATGGGGTGCGCTTTTTTGAGGGAGGCAGCATGGCATATCGTCTGGACATTAAGCGCATTCTTTCGATGAACTTCTTTCACGACCTGCCCCAGATTATGTTGGGGTGCGCTCTGGCCGCTATTGCGACCGACCTGTTTTTGATTCCTAACGGCCTTGCTGCCGGTGGCGTTACGGGCCTTGCCACCATTATCCAGGCGGTCGGCGCATCGCGCGGTCTATCGCTTCCCGTTGGTATTCAGACGATCGTGATGAACGCCTTGCTGCTGCTGGTCGTTATGCGCGAGGGCGGCATGTTCTACGTGGTGCAGACGGCGACAGGCTTTGTGCTGCTGGGCTTTTTCACCGACCTGTTCGCTCCGTTTGTGGCGCCGCTGGCACATGCCGATCTGATGCTGCCCGCTATGTGGGGCGGCATCATCACGGGCATCGGTTATGGCATGGTGCTGCGCGCCGGCGCCAACACCGGCGGCTCGGACACGATTGGCCAAATCATCTCGCGTAATACCTCGCTGCCCGTGGGCTCGACCGTCATGGCGATCGATGTTGCCGTATGTGCGCTGTCGGCTCCGGTCTTTTCAATCGAAAATGCACTATATGCAGGCCTTTCGATGGTCATTAGCGGCTACGTGATCGATGCCGTGGTCGATGGCGGCAACAAGCGTCGTATGGTACTCATCATCTCGGACAAGTTCCCTGATATCGCTGCCGATATTATGTATGGCCTGGGTCGTGGTTGTACCAAGTTTAAGGCGACTGGCATGTATTCGGGTGCTGAGAAGCCGGTGATCATGGTCATCGTGAGCCGTCGAGAGCTCAATACCCTTAAGACGATCGTGCGCGAGCGCGATCCTCACGCCATTGTGACGGTCGCTGACGTTACGGAAGCCTTCGGCGAGGGATTCAAGGACATTAGCGCGTAGGGGCGACCGCGTTCCATCCAAAAGACGTTCACATTGATAAACCGTTTCATCAGCGGTTCTGCCTGCTAAATTGTTCAAATAATGATAAAAACTCTGGTAAAGCCATCAGTTTCCAGCATAATGAATGACGTACGTGCATTGCGGCTGTGTTGGGATTACCTTCGGTGCCGTGCGCATCTTGTCTAAAGAGGATGAAAGGAAGGCACAATGAGCGACGAAGAGCTCAAAAAGGTTGCCAACGAGGTAAGGAAGGGCATCGTCACCGGCGTGCACGCTGCCAAGTCCGGCCATCCGGGCGGTTCGCTCGGTGCTGCCGACATCATGACCTATCTGTACTTTGAGGAAATGAACGTCGACCCGTCCGATCCCCGCAAGGCCGATCGCGACCGTTTTGTGCTCTCCAAGGGCCATTGCGCTCCGGGCCTGTACGCCGTGCTCGCCGAGCGCGGGTTCTTCCCCAAGGAGGATCTTGAGACGCTGCGCCACATCGGCAGCCACCTGCAGGGTCACCCCAACATGAACGATACCCCGGGCGTCGACATGTCCACCGGCTCGCTCGGCCAGGGCATCTCCGCCGCCGTGGGCATGGCCGTTGCCGCCAAGCACTGGGGCGATACTTATCGCACGTACGCCCTGCTGGGTGATGGCGAGAGCGAGGAGGGCCAGGTCTGGGAGGCCGCCATGTTTGCCGGCAACCAGCAGCTCGATAACCTCTGCGTGATCGTCGACCACAACGGCCTGCAGATCGACGGTCCCGTCGAGGAGGTCAACGACCCCATGCCGCTCGCCGACAAGTTCCGCGCCTTTAAGTTCCACGTGGTGGAGCTTGCCGACGGCAACGATTTCGATCAGATCCGCGCCGCCTTTGCCGAGGCTCGCGCTACCAAGGGCCAGCCGACCGCCATTATCGCCGAGACCCTGAAGGGCAAGGGCGTGTCCTTTATGGAGAACCAGGTTGGTTGGCACGGCAAGGCCCCCAATGATGAACAGTTTGAGCAGGCCATGGCAGAGCTCACGGCCGCCGGAGAGGAGCTCTAGGATGGCAGACGTCAAGAAAATCGCCACGCGCGTAAGCTACGGCGAGGCCCTCGTCGAGCTCGCCAACGAGCACGATGACTTTGTGGTCCTCGACGCCGATCTGGCCGCCGCCACGCAGACCGGTAAGTTCAAGGCGGCCTGCCCCGACCGCTTCTTCGATGTGGGCATTGCCGAGAGCAACCTGATGGGCGTCGCCGCCGGTATCGCGACCACCGGTCGTGTTGCCTTCGCGAGTACCTTTGCCATGTTCGCTGCCGGTCGCGCCTTTGAGCAGGTTCGTAACTCCATCGGCTACCCGCACCTCAACGTTAAGATCGGTGCCACGCACGCCGGTATCTCGGTGGGCGAGGATGGTGCCACGCACCAGTGCTGCGAGGATATCGCCCTGATGCGCGTCATCCCCGGCATGACTGTGATCGTTCCTGCCGACGACGTCGAGGCCCGTGCCGTGACGCGCGCCGCCTACGAGTGCGACGGTCCGGTGTACATGCGCTTTGCCCGTTTGGCCTCGCCGGTTATCAACGACCCCGAGACCTATAAGTTCGAGTTGGGTAAGGGCATTATCATGCGCGAGGGCGCCGATGTGACCATCATCGCCTGCGGCCTGATGGTCGGCGAGGCTCTCGAGGCCGCCGAGCAGCTCGCTGCCGAGGGCATCGACGCCGAGGTCATCAACATGCACACCATCAAGCCCATCGATGCCGACCTGATCGTCAAGAGCGCCACCAAGACCGGCCACGTCGTGACCGTCGAGGAGCACTCTGTGATCGGTGGCCTGGGCAGCGCCGTTGCCGATGTCCTGTGCGAGCAGTGCCCGACGCCGCTCAAGAAGATTGGCGTCAACGATACCTTTGGCGAGTCCGGCCCGGGCGCCGAGCTCCTGCACAAGTACGGCCTGGACGCCGCCAACATCGTGGCGACCACCAAGGAGTTCTTGGCATAGAGCAACCACCGCTCAAATCGGCCACAAGCCAATAGCAAATAGACGTAGACAGGGACGCCCTCAAAAAGAGGACGCCCCTGTTTTTATATTTCAGCAAAATCAGTGCCGCATCAAGCAAGGCCTTCTTCGGGAAAAGGGCCCAGTACGGCAACGTGCAATTCAGCCCTCCCAACTTTGTATGTGCAGCACCCCAAGATCACGCGGCGACCTCATAGTAGCCGCAGGCCGCGCACAGGGTTACCTCCCAAATCTTTCCGCAGGACGGAGGCGCCCCCGCAGCGCGAAGCGCGCAGCGGGGGCGCCGACATGTCCGAGGACGATTTGGGAGGTAACCCTGTGCGCAGCCGGTGGGACCAAACCCCGCCATGCTTCTTATGTGCAGTAAAGCTAATGCTGCTAAAATACAAAGCGCTCATGTAGTTTAAACGCACGACGATAAGGAGCACCAGTGGGTAACCACTTCCGTACCTCCGGTGCGGGCGATGATGCCCCCAAGACGCAGACAGGCGTCCAGGGCAGCCGTTTCGCCACTCCGGATTCAGAGGGCCAGCCTGTTGCTCAGGCCCCCGCTCAGCCGGCAGATCAGGCACAGCCGGCATCCGATCCCTTTGCCTACAATCCCACCAGCGATGTCGCGCTTTCCGGCACGGCGGGTTTTGAGCCCGTTCAGGCCGTGACCGCTCGCGTGGAGCAGCCTCAGGCTGGCGCCGCCACGCCGCAGCCTACCATGGCCGGCATTCCCGACCCCATGGCCCCTGCGACGCCGGTTCCTCAGCCTGCGCAGTCTGGCCTCTTTGCCGCTATTCCCGATCCCACGCAGCCTGCTGCCCCGGTGGTCGAGAGCGATCAGGCAGCCGAGGTCGCAAGCCTCGATAGCGCGCTCAACAACCCCGATTTTACGTCGGTGTTTGCGCCCATCGATCCGCAGGCCAGCCGCAAGAAGATGGCCAAGCAGGCCGGTGTCGAGCCCGTCATCCTTATGGAGCATGTCACCAAGATCTATCCGGCACAGCCCAACAAGCCTGCACTCGACGACATCAACATCGAGATCTATCCGGGCGAGTTCGTCTTCCTGGTCGGTCATTCCGGCTCGGGTAAGACCACGCTGCTGTCGACGCTCAACCGCGACGTCAAGCCGACGAGCGGCCGCATTTTGGTTGCCGGTCAGGACCTCATGAAGATCAAGAACCGCAAGGTTCCGTTCCTGCGCCGCCAGATTGGCGCCGTGTTCCAGGACTTTAAGCTTCTGCCGCAAAAGACCGCCTACGAAAACGTGGCGTTTGCCCTGCAGTGCATCGGCAAGCCCAGGGGCGTCATTCGCAGCCAGGTGCCCGAGGTGCTGCGTCTGGTCGGTCTGGCCGATCAGATGGACTCGCTGCCCGACCAGCTTTCCGGTGGCGAGCAGCAGCGCGTTGCCGTCGCCCGCGCTATGGTCAACCGTCCGCCGCTGCTGATCTGCGACGAGCCCACGGGTAACCTCGACCCGGCGATCTCGCTGGGCATCATGAAGCTGCTCGAGCGCATTAACCGCACCGGCACCACCGTGATCGTCGCCACGCACGACCGCGAGATGGTCGATAGCATGCACCGTCGCGTGATCGCCCTCGAGGGCGGCCACGTTATCCGCGACCAGGAGAGGGGAGGCTACGGCAACTATGGCACCAACTAACGTGGGCTACTCCTTCAAAGAGGCAATCAGCCACTTCTTCCGTAACTGGACTACCTCGCTCGGCGCCGTCATCACGATCTTCCTTTCGCTGTTTATCATCGGCCTGTTCATCATGGGCTCCGCGATGCTGAACTCCGTGATCGGCACCGTCGAGGATCAGGTCGTCATCAACGCCTTTATTAGCGATGACGCCGACCAGGCAGATGTTCAGGCCTTTGAGGCTGAGCTCAAGACGTGGAGCAACGTCAAGTCCGTGACGTACAAGGACAAGGACGACGCGCTGGCCGAGTATACGAGCAAGATGTCGGGCAACGCCGACGCCACCATGAGCGCGCTCGATGGCCAGAACCCGCTGCCGGCTTCGTTTGCAATTGAGATGGACGATCCGTCCAAGGTCGAGAGCACGGCCCAGAAGCTCAAGAAGAACGCCGACTTCCAGAAGATCGCGGATGACGGCGACGTCAACGCGAGCGTGCTGTACGGCCAAGAGGAAGTGAGCCGCCTGTTCCAGGTGACCAACTACATCCGCATCGCCGCCGTGGTGCTCGTTGGCCTTTTGACCTTTATCGCATTCATCTTCATCAACAACACGATTCGCCTGTCCATCACGGCGCGTCGTCGTGAGATTGCGATTATGCGTCTGGTCGGCGCCAGCAACGGCTTCATTCGCGGCCCGTTTATCACTGAGGGCGTACTGCAGGCCATTTTGGGCTCGCTGCTTTCCATCGGCGTTCTGGAGCTGCTGCGCAATCTGATGATTCCGCGTTTGCAGGAGAGCATCGGCTGGATGTCGTTTGCCCTGCCGATGCAGTACTACCTGGTGACCTATGCTGCGCTGATTCTGGTCGGTGTGATTATCGGTCTCTTTGGTTCTGCCATAGCCATGCGCCGCTACCTGCGCGTGTAGGCATGCCTGGAATTCATCCCTTCCAACGGGTCGTCTCTTATGGGGCGGCCCGTTTTTTGATCTCTAGGGGACGGCAGGAAAGCGAATCATTTGGGTAGACTCTTTGGAGTTCGTCATCGATAGCAAGGAGGCGCCATGGGGCGCAATAACAAGCATAAGCGCGGTGCTCGCAATAAGCGTGGGCCGGTGCGCAGCGAACGCCGTCCGAGCCTGACCGGGCGCGTGCAGCTCCATGAGCATGGCGCCTATGTCATAACCGAGAGCGGCGACTACAAGGTTATGGGCCGCGGTAATCGCGAGATCATGGATGGCGATACCGTTGCCGTGAGCATTAAGAACAGCCCGCACGGTGAGCGGCGCGCCGTGATCGAAGGCGTGGTTGAGCGCGCAGCCATAAGCGTGGTGGGTACGTACCAGACCGCTGGTCCGCTCGGTGTGATCGAGCCGCTCGATTCGCGCCTGAAGGCCGACTTCTTCATTCTGCCCGAGGATACCTCGGCGGATCGTCTGGGCGTCCACCCGGGTGATGCCGTTGTCGCGCGCATTTTGACCTACCCGACGCGCCTGGAATCGGGCACCGTGACGATCGAACGCCGCATTGGCGGAGATGACGCGCCCGATTTGGGCGTTCAATACGTGATGGCGCGTTACGGCTATACCGATAGCTATCCCGAGGCCGCGCTGGACGAGGCCGAGGGGCTTTCGCTCGATGTGTCCGCGGCGCTTAAGGACCCGCTCCGCCGCGATCTGCGCGACCGCTTTGTCATCACGATCGACCCGGTCGACGCGCGCGACTTTGACGATGCCATTTCGCTTGAGCGCACGCCCGAGGGTGGCTACAAGCTGGGTGTGCATATCGCTGACGTTTCTCACTATGTGGCTTGGGACGGGCATATCGATCTTGAGGCTCGCCATCGTACGACATCGGTGTATCTGGCCGATCGCGTGCTTCCCATGCTGCCCGAACGCCTGTCCTGTGACCTATGCTCGCTTCGCCCTGACGAGGACCGTCTTGCGTTTACCGTTGACATTGAGCTCGATGCGCAGGGTCGCGTGCGGCATTACGATCCTTACCCCAGCGTGATTCGCTCGCGTGTGCGTATGGACTATGACGGCGCCGAGGCGCTGCTGGTGCGTGCCGGCGCGGTTGAGTATTCGGTGCTGGAAGGCGCCGCTGAGGATGTTGCGGCTGCTGAGGCCTCGCGCGAGGAGGCGCTTGAGCGCGGTCTTGCGTGCGAGGAAACTGCTCGCGGCTATAACGTCGACCTCGGCGATTTCCTTGTCGCCGCCAACGAACTCGCCGAACTTCGCCGTCGTATTCGTCGTGCCCGCGGCTCAGTCGATTTTGACACGGCCGAGATTCGCGCTCTATTGGATGAGGACGGAGTACCCGTGCAGATTGTGGCGCGCGAGCGTTCGTGTGCCACGTCGCTTATCGAGGAAGCCATGCTACTCGCCAACGAGTGCGTTGCAGAGTGGCTGGCAGACCGTGATATCGAGGCCTGCTATCGCGTGCATGAGGATCCGAGCCCCGATAGCCTGCACGGTGCCGCCGTTGCGCTGGCGCAGCTAGGCATCATCGACGATCGCCGTGCTGCCGGTATCGCCCTGGGGAGTCCCGATGAGCTACAGGCTGCAGTTGATGCTGCCGCCGGTACGGCCAACGCACCGCTCGTCAACACGCTGCTTCTGCGCAGCATGCAGCGCGCACTGTACAAGCCGCGCAACGAGGGCCACTTTGCGCTCGCCGCGCCGTGCTACTGTCACTTTACGAGTCCCATCCGTCGCTACCCCGATCTGGTGGTGCACCGCGTGCTCAAACTGCAGTTGGCCTATGAGCAGCTCGGCGGCAAGGACGCCCTGGTCCGTACGCCGCGGCTGATCGGCAAGGGGCGCGAGTCGCTGCCGCGCATTCTGCCGCAGATCTGCCGCGCATGCAGCGATGCCGAGCGCGCGGCAGATGCCGCTAGCCATGCGACGCAAAAGATCGAGATTGCCCAGTACTATGAGGACCGTCTGGGCGAGCGCTATGCCGGAACCGTCTCGTGGGTTAGCAGCATGGGCCTCTTTGTGCGCTTGGACCTGACGCAGGTCGAAGGCTTGGTTTCGATCAAGAGCCTGGGCAACGAGTGGTTCGAGTTCGACGAGGATGCGCTCACGCTCACAGGTGCCGACACGGGGACTCGCTATGAACTGGGTCAGCGCGTGATTATCGAGGTCTCGCGCGTCAATACCACGCGTGGGCACTTGGACTTTAAGCTTATCCATTAGCCAAATCTCGACTCATGGCGGGAGAGCGGAGGGCGGTCTTTCGGGGCCGCCCTCCGCATTTGGATCATGGCTACCTTGCCGTCTGCTCGGCCGCCCGCTTACCTGCTATTCGAGAGGTAAAACCTACCAAAATAAACCTGTCCCTTTTTGGCAGGTTTACAAGAAAGCGGGGATGAGATGGCGACGGTGTATGGTTATGCGCGGGTGAGTTCGCGCGATCAGAATCTTAATCGGCAGCTGGATGCGCTGGGCGCCTATGGCGTGAGCTCGGCGAATATTTATGCCGACCATGCGAGCGGCAAGGACTTCGATCGACCGCGCTATCGCGAGCTGCTGCACGTCCTGGGAGACGGGGACGTGCTGGTGGTGCTTTCTATCGACCGACTTGGTCGTAATTACTCCGAGATTCTTGAGGAATGGCGTCGCATTACCAAGGAGCTCGGGGTTGCCATTGTGGTGTTGGACATGCCATTGCTTGACACGCGCGCCAGGGCAAGCGGCACGCCGGATGTGACTAATACCCTGATTGCCGATATTGTGCTGCAACTGCTGAGCTACGTGGCGCAGGTGGAGCGCGAGAATATCCATCGGCGCCAAGCGGAGGGAATTGCAGCGGCGCGGGCGCGAGGGGTCCGTTTCGGTCGACCTCGCAAGCCGTGCCCTCCTCAGTTTGAGCTGGTGCGCGATAGCTATGAGGCGGGCGATATTACCCGCAGCCAGGCAGCAAAGTGCCTGGGCGTGTGCGTGGGGACGTTCGATCGCTGGATGCGCGAGGCGGGGTAGGGGTTTGCGTCGCTTTGTCGCTTCCTGTTGCGATTCAAATTTTGATACGGTGACGATGTCATTTGGGGCTACACTCGCTGATATTCAAAAAAGGAGGTAGGCCCTTGGCGCGCGTAAAACAAATAATCGGATGGACCGCGATCATTCTGTTCGCTGCAACGCTGGCGGGCATCTGGGTGCTGACGGAGCAAAATGCGGTGGAGACGTCGTTGCTGAGCGAGTCCACCGCGCGCGTGGTGGAGGGTCAGGCTACGGGCGTTCAGGCTGCCGATGCCACGGGTGAAGCTCAGACCGAGAACGGGATGACCGGGGGCATCGATTCGGCTGCCTCGAATGTCCGGTCTGGCCGACTTGCTTCCATTCGCATGTGGGTGGGCACGAACGTCCGTCGCGTTGCCCATACCGTAGAGTTTTTCTTCGTCGGATTGTTCGCCTCGGTGGCCGTGGTTTGCTTTTCCAGGCGTCCGTGGAGCGTTTGCTCCCGTTGCGTGCCCGTGTTGCTCTTTTGCGCCGTCTGCTCCGTTGGCGATCAGGTACATAAGATCTTTGTTCCCGGCAGGCATTTCGACGTTATCGATTTAGGATTCGATGCTGCGGGCTATGTCACCGCCATGCTGTTGGTATTGCTGGCAGCGGTGCTGGTGCGCCATGCGACTCGGCCGATCGGCGCCCATGCGAGGCGCTAGCCGGTAACAAGCCCGTTTCTGATAATGCGACCTTGTTGAATTATTTTGTGTCGCGCGTATTTCCGAGCGGTCGGATTTGAGGGGCGAGCGGTAGAACGCTCGCCCTTTGTGCGCCACGATGCGGCACAATGTACCGTAAAAGCTGTTTATATCCGGTACGAATCGTTCGTTGGTCTTTAATTCTTCTCAACGGAGGTGTTTGAGATGGCAAACGGATTGCTTTTGCGGCTTCGCGAGCGTGAGCTCAGCGCGAGCCCGGCGGAACGCAATGTCATCGCATATGTAAGCGCTCATCCGCACGAGGTGGTCGGGCTGTCCGTCCGCGGTCTTGCCGATGCCACGTTCTCCTCGCCCTCGAGCATTTTGCGCTTTTGCAAGCGCTTGGGTTTTGCGGGCTACAAGGAGTTCCAGCGCGAACTGATTGCCGAGCTGGCGCTCTTGGGTGACAAGAAAGACGTTGCCCTCGAGGACATCTCCATGGATGACAGCGTCGAACGTATCGTGGGGAAGGTGATGAAAAGCAACGTGCGCACGATCGAAGCGACGGCGCGAACGCTCGATTACACCGTCTTGGAGCGATGTGCGGCCTATCTTAAGCGGGCACGCGCGGTCAATCTGTTCGGTATCGGTGCCTCTCGTTTGGTCGCGCACGATCTGGCGCAAAAGCTCATGCGTGTCGACAAAGAGTGCCATCTGTACGACGACTGGCATGATCAGCTCTTGTGTGCCAAGAACATGCATGAGGGCGATATGGCAATCGCCTTTAGCTACTCGGGCTTGACGCAAGAGGTGCTGGACTGCGCCGCCGAGGCCCAACGTCACAACTGTCCCGTTGTGGCCGTGACCAAAGTAGATGGATCATCCAAGCTTGCCACCATGGCCGATGCCGTGCTCGGCGTCGCTGCGAGTGAGCCCTTGGTCCGCAGCGGTGCCATGGCTTCGCGTATGGCCCAGCTTATGGTTGTCGATGCCCTATACGCTGCTTACGTTGCCAGCGACTACGAACGGGCGACGCATGTCATTAAGCAAAACTACATCGAGAAACAGGAAAGATGAGGTGAATGAAATGCTCGATTTAACAAAATTCACGACCGAACAGCGTAATCAAAGGTCTATGGACCTCGATACGATGACATCGCTGCAAATCGTCACGACGATGAATGATGAGGATCTTCGTGCCGTCCAGTCGGTCACAAAAGTGCTGCCCCAGGTTGCCACAGCAATCGACTGGGCTGCTGAGGCACTCGAGCGCGGCGGGCGCGTCTTTTACATGGGCGCAGGCACCAGCGGTCGTCTGGGCGTACTCGACGCTTCGGAGTGTCCGCCCACGTTTGGCGTGTCACCCGATCTGATTGTCGGGCTCATTGCCGGAGGCGAGACGGCGTTTATCAAGGCTGTCGAAGGTGCCGAAGACAGCGAGGAACTTGGCGCGAGCGACCTGCGGGAGCGTGGACTCTCGGACAAGGATCTTGTCGTTGGCCTGGCGGCAAGCGGCCGTACTCCCTATGTGGTGGGCGGCCTTGTGTACGCCAAGGCAACTGGGTGCAAGACCATTGCAATTGCCTGCAACCAAGGGTCGAAGATCGGGGAGAGCGCAGATCTTGCCATTGAACCCGTGCCCGGTCCCGAGGTGCTGACCGGCTCAACGAGGCTCAAGGCGGGAACGGTTCAAAAGCTCATTCTCAACATGATTTCGACCGGTGCCATGGTCAAGATCGGCAAGGTATACCAAAACCTGATGGTCGATGTGCAGCAGACGAACGAGAAGTTGGTGGTGCGCGGCCAGAACATCGTGATGGAGGCGACCGGCTGCACGCGCGAGCGCGCTATTCAGGCGCTTGCAGATGCCGGCGGCCACGTAAAAACCGCTATTGTCTCGGTACTGCTGGACTGCGATGTCGAGCAGGCTGCGGTAGCTCTTGAGCGAGCGCGAGGCCATGTCCGTGCTGCGGTGAGTGGCCATGAGAAGAGCAATGCCGATGCCCAATAGGTGCGCGGCGTGAGCTGATATGACATCTAGACGAGATACCCAATACAAGGAGGAGTTATGACGAACAAAGAGCTGGCTCAAAAGCTGCTGGACCTTTTGGGCGGTAAAGACAACGTGCTCGCAAACGCGGCGTGCATGACGCGCCTGCGCGTGACCGTCAAAGACACGGGCAGCGTCGACACGGAGGGTATTAAGGCACTCGACGGCGTGATGGGCCTGGTCGAGGACGACACGATGCAGATCGTGCTGGGTCCGGGCAAGGTGAATAAGGTGCTCGAGGAGTTCTCCAAGCTCACCGGCCTTGCGAAAGGCGTTGCCGACGAGAGCGTGGTTGACGCTGCGGCCACAAACAAGGCCGCGCAGAAGGCAAAGTACGAGTCCAAGCCGGTTCAGGCCTTCCTCAAGAAGATTTCCAATGTCTTCGTTGCCCTGCTTCCCGGCATCATTGCGGCTGGCCTCATCAACGGTATCTGCAACGTCATTAACGTCTCGACGGCAGGCGCGCTTGCAGGCGAGTGGTGGTACCAGGGCATTCGTTCCATGGGCTGGGCCCTGTTTGCCTATCTGCCCATCTTGGTGGGCTATAACGCGGCACGTGAGTTTGGCGGCTCCGCTGCGCTGGGCGGCATCGCCGGCATGATGTGTATCGCTAACAGTGCCATGCCCCTGCTTGCGCCTGGCGCGGCCGATCCTGCCACTGCCATTCTGCTGCCGCTCACCAATGCGCAGTACAACCCCGCAGCGGGCGGCATGATCGCGGCTCTTATCGCCGGCGCATTTTTTGCCTGGATGGAGCGTCAGATTCGCAAGGTTATGCCCAACGTACTCGACACGTTCTTGTCCCCGCTGCTGGTGCTCATCATCGGCGCCTTTGCTCTGATGCTCGTCATCCAGCCGGTTGGCGCATGGCTGACGACTGCCATCTTTAGCGTTTTGACCTTTATCTTCGAGAAGCTGGGCGTCCTGGGCGGTTATATCCTGTCGGCAGGCTTCTTGCCGCTGGTTTCCGTCGGCCTGCATCAGGCGCTCACGCCGATCCACGCTATGCTCAACGATCCCGACGGCGCTACCAAGGGCATCAATTACCTGCTTCCCATCCTTATGATGGCTGGCGGCGGTCAGGTCGGTGCCGGTCTGGCGCTGTACTTTAAGACCAAGAACGTCAAGCTCAAGAAGTACGTCGCAGAGTCCATTCCCGTTGGAATCCTGGGTGTGGGCGAGCCTCTGATGTATGCTGTTACGCTGCCGCTCGTTCGTCCGTTTGTGACGGCCTGCCTGGGTGCCGGATTTGGCGGCGCGCTCGCGGCGCTGCTTCACATCGGCACGGTTTCTCAGGGCGTTTCCGGTCTGTTTGGCCTGCTGATCGTCGTTCCTGGCCAGCAGCTCGGTTACGTTGCCGCTATGCTGCTTGCCTATGCCGCCGGCTTTGTCCTGACGTGGTTCTTTGGCGTCGACGAGCAGAAGATCAACGAGTTCTTTGGCGAGTAGTTTAATATCGCGAGCCGTGTTGCTTAGGGCTCGCGGCGCGCGGCAGATTTCTTGATGCTATGGTTGTGCCGGCGGGGCTAACTGCTCCGCCGGCCTTTTTTAAAGGAGTGTTGAAGCGTGAAAACGGGTATTTCGATTTATCTTTCCAGCCCTCTGCAGGATATTGAGCGGACGATTGAACACGGTGCCGCGGCGGGTGCGCGCTATGCGTTCACCTCGCTGCATATTCCCGAGGATGGGGGAGCGGCGTATACCGATAAGGTCCGTCATGTGCTGTCGCTGCTTTCCGCCCGTGGCATTGCGCTCATTGCCGATGTGGGGCCGCGCACGTGCGATTTGCTCGGGCTTGAGTGCATCGAGGACCTGCGCGATCTGGGGTTGGAATACCTTCGTTTGGACTATGGCTTTAGCGCTCGGCGGGTCGCGGAGCTGTCCGGTGTATTTCGCATTGTGGTCAATGCATCGACGGTGAGTTCTGATGAAATCGCATCGTGGCGTGAGGCCGGTGCCGATGTGACTCATTTTGCCGCCTGCCACAATTTTTACCCCAAGCCTTATACCGGTTTAGCTCTGGAGGACATTGCTCGGGTGAATCTTCGTCTTGCGGCGCTTGGATTCGAAATCATGGCTTTTGTGCCGGGTGATGCTAACGTTCGCGGGCCGGTATTCGAGGGACTTCCGACGGTCGAGGCACATCGCGGTCGCGCGTCAAAGGTTGCCCTCAACATGCTTGAGCTCGCACATGGCGCCGATTGCGACATTGTGTTGGTCGGCGACCCCGATCTTTCCGATGCGGGCTGGGCGCAGTTTGCTCAAGTTTCCGCCGGATACGTGGACCTGCAATGCGAGCTTGAGTCCGGTTATGCCTATGTACGTGGGCAGATTCATCACGACCGACCCGATTCGAGCACCCTCATCTTTAGGTCTCAGGAGTCGCGTACGACGCTTAAGCCGGATTCCGTGCCGATGGATGCCGGTGCCGGCCTGTTTCGAAAGGCGGGGTCGATCGCTGTGAGCAATAGCAGCTATGGACGCTACGAAGGCGAGCTTGAGATTGCGCGGGTCGATCTTCCCGGTGAGGAGCGCATGAACGTTGCGGGTCATATCACGCCCGAGGCAATGGAGCTGCTGCCGTTCATCAAACGCGGATTCGGGGTACGGTTCGTTTAGCGTGTGACCCGTGGGCTACAATTGGCCCATCATGCGAAGGCGCCTCGTGTGGCGTGTGCCTGCGTTGGCCGATCTATATTCGGAGGATTCCCATGACCGTACTGTTTATTGAATATCCCAAGTGCTCGACCTGTAAGAAGGCCAAGGCATGGCTGGACGAACACGGGGTAGAGTATATCGACCGCGATATCGTTTTGGACAATCCCGCGGCTGATGAGCTTGCGACCTGGATTGCTCGTTCGGGACTGCCGGTGCGGCGCTTCTTTAATTCGTCGGGCATGAAATATCGAGAGCTGGGCCTGAAGGCACGTCTAGATGCGGGCATGACGGATCGGGAGTGCTACGAGCTGCTGGCGACCGACGGCATGCTGGTTAAGCGTCCGCTGTTGGTGGGCGACGACTTTGCGATTCCCGGCTTTAGGGAATCGGCTTGGGTCGAGGCGTTGCTGTAGCGGCTGCGGAAAGTGCGACCCGTTTTGAGTGCTCAGGGTGGGACGTGTTTTCCATCGGCGGGCTCGCTCGGCTCAATCATCGAGCTGTGCCCATTCGTGCGGATCGTAGACCTTTACGTGCTTGTTGGGCTTGCCGCTCCAGTACTCCTCGTCCATAAAGGGCAGATATACCTGAACGCCGGGGCAGATAAAGGGAATCCGCTGCTGTTGCAGTCGCTCGCGCTGTCGCTGCTCCAGGTGCGCCTCGGATATGACAGTCGGCATACCGGACAGCTCGACGAGGCTTGCCTGGATTCGCTTAAGGTCGGGGAGTCCCGCGTGCCATGACATCCGCATGATCAAAAAGGATGCACGGCGGTAGTTTGCCTGCATCACCGTGATGGCGGGGCGCAGAGTGGGATGGATTTTGTCCCGTTCGGGCCAAAGGTCAGCAGTGATCTCGAGGCCCAGGGTCTCCCATAGGTAATCAAGCTCTTCGTCCATGGCGCCTCGATATCCGTGCAATGATGACGGTTCGATTGTGCCATCAGCCGTGAGTGCTGCATTGTTGTAATCTACCAGCGGTAGATGCGGGATGTTTTACGGGCTTTGGCGCCGTACGTGTCGCTGGCGCTTCACAGGTCCTTCACGTGTCGGCCGTATTTGACTGAATTTCAAAAAAGTCAAAATTGGGGCTTGCGTCACGGCCGGACTTCCCGTATATTTCTTTCTTGCGCAAAGGCATAGCCGAGCGCAGCGATGCAGTCATTGGGATGTCGTCTAATGGCAGGACAGCGGATTCTGGTTCCGTCAATGGGGGTTCGACTCCCTCCATCCCAGCCATTGCATTTGCTACATATGGCCCGTTCGTCTAGCGGTTTAGGACGCCGCCCTCTCAAGGCGGAGATCACCAGTTCGAATCTGGTACGGGCTACCAAAATTGAACGCCCGGGCCTCGTAAGAGACCCGGGTTTTGTGTATTGACCGATATTTAAGGCGCGCGTTGAGTCTGCCGCCCGGACCGAGGAGTTGTCATGGACCTGCCTATCAGCTTGGAAGACATCACGTATGCCGAGAACTATCTGGCGCAGGGCGACCTGGCTACGGCGACGCCGCTGCTTGAGCGTCTGGTGGAGCTCGCCGAGGAGTATATCGACGCTGAGTGCAAGACGGAGGAGAAGCGCCAGTACTTTAGCTTCGACAGCAAGTTTGAGCGCCTGGCCTATCGCCGCGTGGAGAAGGATCCGCGCGAGCTGGTGCAGGTCGAGGTTCCCTTTGACCGCCTGTACTCCGACATGGCGTTTGCCTACATCCGCCAGCAGGATTATGTGAGTGCTCGGAATGCCCTGATGCAGGCCGTGCGTTGGGATCCCATGAACTGCAACTATCGCTTGGACTTGGCCGAGCTGTTCCGCGCGCTCGAGGACAAGCAGGAGTGGGCATCGCTCTCGTTCTCGGTGCTGGAGCGCGCGAGCGACGGTAAGTGCGCCGCACGCGCCTACACCAACTTGGGTCAGTACTTCTTGGAGCCCGAGACCGAGAACATTTCGGCTGCCGTGGGCTGCGCGCGTCTGGCGCTGCGCCTGGCGCCCAACGATGCGCATACGACGCGCCTGCTCAACAAGATCCATACCACCTATCCGGATGCCGCGGACGAGAGTGACGACCATGTGATGGGTGAGCTCGCCCTGCAGGGCGTGCCGACCTCGCCTTCGGCCGAGATTGCCATCTGCCTGATCATGTGTGCGACCGACGCTGCGAGCGACGGCGACAAGCAGGAGGCTACGCGCCTGACGGTCCGTGCCCGCGACCTGGTGGGCGAAGAGGCGTGCGCGGCGATTATCAAGCTGGTGCGCGAGAGTGATGCCGAGCTTAACGCCGAGCGCAAGGCAAAGCGCGAGGCTGCGGGCTCAAACGCCGATGGCGCCAAGGAGGCCGGCGATGCCCAGTAAGCGCGAGCGCAAGCTCATTTCCAAGAATCGCTCGGCACATCACGAGTACTTTATCGATGAGACGTTTGAGTGCGGTATTGAGCTGAGCGGTACCGAGGTCAAGTCGATTCGCGAGCGCGCGTGCCAGATTACCGATACCTTCGCACTGATTCGTGGCGGGGAGTGCTGGCTCGTCGGCCTGCATATCCACCCTTATAGCCATGGTGGCGTGTGGAATCGCGATCCCGACCGTCGGCGCCGTCTGCTGCTGCACCGCAAGGAGATCGACTTTCTTGACGGCAAACTTCGCAACCGCGGCTATGCGCTGGTGCCGCTGGAGCTCTACTTTAATACCGACGGCCGCGTAAAGCTGCTGCTGGGCCTAGGCCGCGGCAAGAAGCTTTACGACAAGCGCGAGGATATGGCCAAGCGCGATGTCCAGCGCGAGATCGACCGCGCCCTCAAGGAGCGCAATCGCTAGGCGTTCTGTATAAGTTACGGTGGAATACGGACTGTTTTGCCTGTTTGAGGGGCTATTCAGTCCTTATTTCACCGCAACTGCGGGCGTCTCATCTTGCTTATACTGTTTTGACACATATGTTTCAAAGGCGGCGTCCGTTATGGGCGCTGCCTTTTTTGTGGGTACATACATCCATGAGGTTCCAACCCGAGCTAGGGGAGTGATCGTTATGGACAAAACTGCGTTCTTTACCATGCCGAGCGGCCTGTACGTGGTGAGCGCCGCGGCAGACGGGCTGCGCGCCGGCTGCGTCATCAACACAGCGGTGCAGGTGACGTCCATGCCGCCGCGCATTTCGGTTGCCGTGAACAAGGACAACGTCACCTCGGGCGTCATCGCATCGGCCAAAGCGTTCGCGCTGACCGTGATCGATCAGACCGCCGACATGCTCTACATCGGCAACTTTGGGTTCCGCACCAGCAGCGATTATGACAAGTTTGCCAAATACGAGACCCGCGAGACGGCTCTGGGCATGCCCTATGTGCCCGAGCACGCGACGGCCCTGTTTAGCTGCCGTTTGATCGACGCTGTGGATGTGGGCACGCATCTACTGTTTATCGGCGAGGTCGAGGATGCCGAGCGCCTGAGCGACGAGACGCCGCTCACCTACGATTACTACCATAAGGTCCTGAAGGGCAAGACGCCTCCGAAGGCGTCCTCGTATCAAGGCTAGAAATGTTTTAAAAATACTTGCATTATATTATTGAGAATCTATACTAATAGATGAAGTACATCACCAGTCGCGTTCGAGAGGAGAACATCATGGCTGAGGAGAAGAAGACGTATAAGTTCGTGTGCATCGTTTGTGGCTACGAGGTTGAGGTCGACACGCCCGAGCTGCCCGAGGATTACGTGTGCCCGGTGTGCGGCGTCGGTCCCGATCAGTTTGAGCTCGTCGAGGAGTAGCTCGCAGACACACGGCTTGTATCAACGCATAGCTCTGTCCAAGGGCCTCGGTCGAATTCTCGGCCGGGGCCCTTTTCCTCCGTCCCCAAGGGATCACGGTTGCTGTTGGCCGATCCTGTCTGTTGTGAGTCCGGTCGACCTTTTGTCTTAATCTGTAACGTCTAACGGCGGAAATTGGGTCCACTTGTTACAGATTGAGACAAACGGAGCTGTCCCTCGGAATGATCTCGATCTGTAACATCTAACGGCTCGAAACGGGTCTTCCTGTTACAGATCGAGACGTTTGCCTGGGTAGGTGCCCCGTCCCATTACATCCCTGTCAACAACACGACATCTAGAATCGTCACGACGACACCGATCCCTACGAGCAACGCGTTGAGCGGGCGCGAATTGGCGTATTTGCCCATGACGCGGGGTGAACTGGTGAGCCGTATGAGCACAAAGACCGTAATCGGCAGTTGAAGCGACAGCAGTGCCTGACTCCAGATGAGACCTTCAAAAGGATTTGAGACGACCAGGCATGCCGTCACTGCGCCGACGAAACAGGCCGCCACCCCGATCGAGGAATGCCGGTCGTGGATGTCGTATTCCTCGTCGAACATGCCCGCGGTGATGGTGCCCGCCGCCATGCCCGCCGTCACGCTACTCGAGAGGCCCGCAAACAGCAGCGCCACGGCAAAGATGGTCGAGCTTGCCGGGCCCAGAATGGGGGAGAGCGTGGCCGCTGCGACGGCGAGGTCGTCTACGACCATGCCGTGCGCAAAGAAGGTCGTTGCGGCCAGGATGACCATGGCCGAGTTGATTGCCCAGCCCACGCCCATCGAAAAGAGCGTGTCGAAGAGCTCGTAGTGCAGACGCTCTTCGATAACCTGCTCGCCTTGGCCTTCGAAGTGCATGGATTGGATGACCTCGGAGTGCAGAAAAAGGTTGTGGGGCATAACGACCGCACCCAGGACACTCACGATAATCGCGGCAGAGCCAGTGGGCATACTGGGCGTGATCCAGCTTGCGGCGGCTTGCGGCCAGTCGACCTTGACTAGTGCAAGCTCGGCCAAAAACGAGAGTCCTACCACGCCTACGAAGGCGATGATCCAGCGTTCGGCATGCTTGTAGGAGTTCGTCATGAGCATCGCCATCGATACTGCCGCCACGATGACGCAGCCCGCGCGCACGGGCAGCCCAAAGAGCATTTGAAGGGCAATCGCGCCGCCCAGGACTTCGGCCATGGCGGTGGCGATGGTCGCGAGATAGGCGCTGCCGAGCACCGCGCGTCCCACGATGCGGGGGAGAAAGCGGGTCGTGGCCTCGGCAAGGCAGGCGCCCGTGGCGATGCCCAAGTGCGCCGCGTTGTGCTGCAGCACGATGAGCATAATCGTGGACAGCGTGACGATCCACAGCAGCGCGTAGCCAAACTGCGAGCCCGCGGCCATATTGGAGGCCCAGTTGCCCGGGTCGATAAAGCCGACGGTCACGAGCAGCCCGGGGCCGATATGCCGCGCAATGTCTAGGCCTCCGTGACCACCGGTGCGTCGGGAGCCAAAGTGTTGTTTGAGATGGTTGAGCATGGTGCGCTCCTGTGTGCCGTTTGCTTGACGCCGCAAAGGATACCCGTTTTAAGCTTAAAAGTTAACCAAGACTAACAAAATTGTTGTATTTGAATGGGATGGTGAAAGGGGGCTGCCGAAATGTCTCGATCTGTAACAACTAGGGATGGAAATTGGGCCTTCCTGTTACAGATTGAGATGTTTGAAGTGGTGAGCTAACAGGCCGAACTTGGGGCCTATGTTGTCGCCCTTGAGGTCGGCGGTGTCCACTCGTAGGGCGTGCGTTACGCGATTGTTTCGAAACGGGCGGGAAACACAACGGGCCGGCGATGCTTCTAGTATGCCTATTCAACTGACTGTCTAAATATCTAGGGGAGGATCGCGATGCAGGCAGATTCCGCTCAGCAGCAGGGCCTTTATCGCCCCGAATTCGACCACGATGCATGTGGCATCGGCGCGCTTGCCGATATCAACGGTGAGCGCCATCACCAGATCCTGGACGACGCGCTGTCCATTCTGGTCAACTTGGAGCACCGCGGCGGCACGGGACTCGAGAAGAACACCGGCGACGGTGCCGGTATCCTGTTCCAGGTTCCGCATCACTTTTTTCGCAAAGAGGCTCAAAAGTGCGGTCAGATTCTGCCGGCAGAGGGCGACTATGGCGTGGCCATGCTGTTCTTTCCGCAGGACGACAAGGGCGTAGAGGATGCCCGCCGCGTGTTTGAGGAAGGCTGTGCCGAGGCCGGCGTGCCGCTGCTCTTTTGGCGCGAGGTGCCGGTCGACCCGCACGACCTGGGCGAGACGGCCCGCGCCTGCATGCCTACTATCCTGCAGGCCTTCCTGGGCCGTCCGGACGACACGCTCGCCGGCGATGCCTTTGAGCGTCGCCTGTACGTGTGCCGCCGCACCATCGAAAAGAAGGCCGATGCCGAGTTTGCCCTGCGCGACAAGATCTTCTACGTGTGCTCCATGAGCTCGCGCACTATCGTGTACAAGGGCATGCTCGTCGCCACGCAGATGCGCCGCTTCTTCATCGATCTCAACGATGCCGCCGTCAAAACGGCCGTGGCGCTCGTCCACTCGCGCTACTCCACCAACACCACGCCCAGCTGGGAGCGTGCGCACCCCAACCGCTTTATCATCCACAACGGCGAGATTAACACCCTCAAGGGCAACGTCAACTGGATCCGCGCCCGCGAACCCAACCTGTACAGCCCCGTGCTGCAGCACGATCTTGAGCGCGTGATGCCCATCATCAACCGCGAGGGTTCCGACTCCGCGATTCTGGACAACGTGCTCGAATTCTTGGTCATGAACGGTCGCCCGCTCACGCGTGCCGCGTCCATGTTGCTGCCCGAGCCGTGGGACCACAACGACAGCCTGAGTGAGGAGCGCCGCGCCTACGACGCTTACCAGTCCATGCTCATGGAGCCGTGGGACGGTCCTGCCGCTATCGCCTTTACCGATGGTCGTACCCTGGGCGCCGCCCTCGACCGCAACGGCTTGCGCCCCGCCCGCTACTACGTGACGCGCGATGGCCGCTTTATGCTGGCAAGCGAAGTGGGCACCATCGAGGTACGCCCCGAGAACATCCTGACGAGCGGTTGCCTGGGACCGGGCCAGATGCTCGAGGTCGATTTTGCCCGCGGCCGCGTGATCTACAACGACGAGCTGCGCGCCCGTTACGCCAAGGAAAAGCCCTACCGTGATTGGATTGCCGAGGAGACGCTGGCCGTCGACGCGCTCGATGAGCCCGCCGCGCCCGCGCCCGCCGAGGATGCCGAGGTGTCCTCGGCCGTGCGCATGGCCAAGCTCGGCTATCACTGGGATGACGTCGACGAGGTCGTGCGTCCCATGGCCCAGCAGGGCAAGGCCCCACTCGCTTCGATGGGTATCGACGCGCCGCTGGCCTGCCTGTCAAAGAAGACCCGCTCGTTCTTTGACTACTTCTATCAGCTGTTCGCCCAGGTCACGAACCCGCCGATCGATGCCCTGCGCGAGCATATGGTAACTTCGACCACGCTCTACCTGGGCAACCACGGCAACCTGCTCGAGGATTCCCGCACGGCCTGCCAGCTGGTGCGTCTGGAGCGCCCGCTGCTGAGCGAGGAGGAGTTCGACCGCATTTGTGCCATCGACCGTGTTGGCTTTAAGACCCGCCGTTTCCGTGCCGTGTACCGCCGCGACGCGGGTGAGGGCGCGCTGCAGGCTGCGCTCAAGCAGCTTGCCGAAGACGTCGAGGCCGCGGTTCGCGACGGCGCGAACATTGTGGTGCTGAGCGATCGCGCCGGAGCGGGCGAGGTGCCCGTACCGTCGCTGCTTGCCGTGGGCTGCGTGCACAACCACCTGATCCGCGCCGGCGTGCGTACCTTTGCCGATATCGTGGTGGAGTGCGGCGACGCCGTGTCTCCGCACGACTTTGCGGCACTGGTGGGCTACTCCGCGAGCGGCATCTATCCGTACAGCGCACATGCGTGCGTCCGCGATCTGGCGGCACACGGCGACCTGGACGTGACGGCCGAGCAGGGCATCGCCAACTACAACAAGGCTGCGACCGCCGGCATCGTCTCCATCATGTCCAAGATGGGCATCTCCACGGTGCAGAGCTACCATTCGGCGCAGATCTTCGAGGCCGTGGGCTTTACGCCGGAGTTCGTCAACGCGTACTTTGCCGGCACGGTGAGCCGTGTGGGCGGTATGGGTGTCGAGGACGTTGAGCGCGAGCAAAACGAGCGCTACGACGCCGCGCTCGCCATCCTTAAGAGCCCGGCTCCCGATCAGCTGCCCACGCTGGGTCTGACCAAGTGGCGCCCGATCGGCGGCGAGGATCACCTGATCGACCCTCAGACTGTCTACTTGCTGCAGACCGCCTGCCGTGAGGACAGCTACGACACCTTTAAGGAGTACAGCGCCCGTCTGCACCGTACCGGCCGTGCCGTGCGCCTGCGCGACTTGCTCGACTTTAATGCCAGCGGCCGCACGCCGGTTTCGCTCGACGAGGTGGAGCCCGCGCTCAACATCGTCCGTCGCTTTAACACCGGCGCCATGTCGTACGGTTCCATCAGCAAAGAGGCACACGAGTGCATGGCCATCGCCATGAACCGCCTGCACGGCCGTTCCAACTCCGGCGAGGGCGGCGAGGACCCGCGTCGCGAGACCCCGCTAGCCAACGGCGACTCCAAGAACTCCGCCATCAAACAGGTGGCAAGCGCGCGCTTTGGCGTGACGAGCCGCTATCTTTGCAGCGCCTTCGAGATTCAGATCAAGATGGCTCAGGGCGCCAAACCTGGCGAGGGCGGTCACCTGCCCGGCAAGAAGGTCTACCCCTGGATTGCCGAGGTCCGTCAGTCCACGCCCGGCATCGGCCTGATCTCGCCTCCGCCGCATCACGACATCTACTCCATCGAGGACCTGGCCGAGCTCATCTTTGACCTTAAGAACGCCAACCCCGGCGCACGCGTGTCGGTCAAGCTGGTCAGCGAGGCGGGCGTCGGCACCATCGCCACCGGTGTGGCCAAGGGCGCTGCCGACAAGATCTTGATCAGCGGCCACAATGGCGGCTCGGGTGCCGCTGCTCGCGATTCGATCTGGCACGCCGGTCTGCCGCTGGAGCTTGGTCTTGCCGAGGCTCAACAGACGCTGCTGCAAAACGGCCTGCGCTCGCGCGTGGTGCTCGAGGCCGACGGCAAGCTCATGGACGGTACCGATGTCGCCGTTGCCTGCCTGCTGGGCGCCGAGGAGTTTGGCTTTGCGACCATGCCGCTCATCTCGATGGGCTGCCTCATGCAGCGCGACTGCCAGCAGGATACCTGCCCCGCCGGCATCGCCACGCAAAACTGCCGCCTGCGTCGCGGCTTCCGCGGCAAGCCCGAGCACGTCGAGCACTTTATGCTCTTTGTTGCCGAGCAGCTGCGCGAGGTCATGGCGAGCCTGGGCTTCCGCACCGTCGACGAGATGGTCGGCCATCCCGAGTGCTTGCGCCAGATCGAGGTCCCGGGCAACCGCAAGGCTAACCTGCTGGATCTGTCGCCCGTGCTGGCGAGCGCGACCTGCGAGTTCGGTGCCCATATCCCGGGTGCCGACGGTCGTCACTTCCTGCCCCAGATGGCCGCGGACAGCGAGCTCGACAAGACGCTCGACTCCACGCTGTTTGTGCCTTACACGGCCGACGCTCGCGCGCACCTGCGCCCGATTCGCTTCCGCGCCGATATCGCCAACGTCAACCGCTGCGTGGGCACCATCTTGGGCAACGCGGTGACCAAGGCACATCCCGAGGGTCTGCCCGCTGGCTCCATCACCATCGATTGCGATGGATCGGCCGGTCAGAGCTTTGGCGCCTTCCTGCCGCGCGGCATTACGCTCAACGTGTGCGGCGACGCCAACGACTACTTTGGCAAGGGCCTTTCGGGCGGCGAGGTGTCGGTGCGCCCCAACCCGCATGCGACCTATAAGTTCGACGAAAACATCATCGTGGGCAACGTTGCGTTCTTTGGCGCCACGAGCGGCCGTGGCTTCATCAACGGCCTGGCCGGCCAGCGCTTTGGCGTACGCAACTCCGGTGCCACCGTGGTGGTCGAGGGTTGCGGCAACCACGGTTGCGAGTACATGACGGGTGGCCTGGCGCTCATCCTGGGCGAGGTCGGGCAGAACTTCGCTGCCGGCATGACGGGTGGCGTGGCTTATGTCTTTGACCAGTACGGCACGCTCGATGCCCGCGTGAACCACGAGAGCGTTGAGCTCAAGGCCCCGACTGCCGGCGAGCTGGCGCAGATTCGCGAGCTCATCCAGGAGCACGTGGACGCGACGCAGAGCCCGCGCGGCATCAAGCTGCTCTACAGCTTTGAGACGATGAGCAAGCACTTTGTGAAGGTCATTCCGACCGAGTACGAGCGTGTGCTGGCGATTGTCGCTGCGAGCGAGGCTGCCGGCAAGACACATGCGCAGGCAGAGGAACTGGCGTTTGACATTGTGGCCGGTCGCGCGAGCGCCGCGGATGTCGCTCGCTTCGATATTGCGGGCGGTGCTGCGGGTGCTGCGTCCGCGGCCGCCAGCTCTGTTGCTTCGACCAAGAAGGAGGCGTAAGTGCCATGGGTAAGCCCGGTGCTTTTCTTGATATCGATCGCGTGACCCACGAGCTTCGCCCCGTGGAGGAGCGCAGCCGTGATTTCGATCCGCTGTACGTGGAGCTCGACGACGACGCACGTCGCGCCCAGGCGAGCCGCTGCATGATGTGCGGCGTGGCGTTTTGCCAGATGGGCGCGAGCTTTGGCAAGGCACGTCCGAGCGGCTGCCCGCTGCACAACTTAATTCCCGAGTGGAACGAGCTGGTGTACCGCGGCCGCTGGGATGAGGCTGCCGAGCGCCTGTCGCTCACCTCGCCCATGCCTGAGTTCACGAGCCGCGTGTGCCCGGCACTGTGCGAGGCCGCGTGCAACCTGGGCTCGGTCGACGGCCAACCCACGACGATTCACGATAACGAGCGTGCGATCAGCGACCATGAGTGGGCCAACGGCGGCCTACGTCGCTTTGAGCCGGCAGGGGAGGACGCGCCCTCGGTCGCCGTGGTTGGTTCCGGCCCGGCTGGCCTGGTGGCAGCATGGGAGCTTGCGCGTCGCGGTGCCCGCGTGACGGTGTTTGAGCGCGACGACCGCCCCGGCGGCCTACTCATGTACGGCATTCCCAACATGAAGCTCGAGAAGTCTGTGGTCGAGCGTCGTGTGGCGCTCATGCGCGAGCTGGGTATTGTGTTCGAGCTGGGCGCCGACGTGAGCGATCCCAAGGTTACCGCCAGGCTCGACGACTTTGACGCCGCCGTGGTGGCTGCCGGCGCCCGTGCTCCGCGTGGACTTTCGGCTGCGAACATTGATGCCCCGGGCGTGGTGTATGCCGTGGACTACCTGACGGCTTCGACCGTCTCGGTGCTCGATGGCGGTGAGCCTGCTATTGACGCACGCGGCCTGGACGTCGTGGTCATTGGCGGTGGCGATACTGGAAACGACTGCGTGGGTACCGCCGTGCGTCAGGGCGCGCGCAGCGTGCGCCAGTTTGAGTTCTTGCCGGCTGCGCCCGATAAGCGCGCGGCAGGCAACCCCTGGCCGCAGTGGCCCAACGTGAAGAAGACCGACTACGGCCAGCAGGAGGCTATCGCTGCCATGGGCGGCGAGATGCGCGCTTGGGGCGTGGACACGCTCGAGGTGCTGCTGGACAAGAAGGGCGCGGCTGCGGGTCTGCGCGTGGTCGATCTGGATTGGTCGGCTGGCAAGCCCGAACGCATTGCGGGCTCCGAGCACGAGGTGCCGGCGCAGCTGGTGCTCATCGCCTGTGGCTTTACGGGTCCGGAACACAGCGTGTTCGAAGCTGTCGGCGTGCCCGTTGCCACGGCGGGCCGCCCGCTGCCCGTGATGGCTTCCGAGGGCTCGCACCTTGCGGCCCGCGTGGATGGTGTTGCTGCGGATGCCGCGCCGGTGTATGTGGCGGGTGATGCCCGCAACGGCAGCTCGCTCGTGGTGAGTGCCATGGCCGATGCCCTGGCCTGCGCAGCCGAAGTCGCCGAGGCACTGGAACTGTAAAGTAGTCACGGAGATATTCAACAATCGAATCGGCAAGGGCTGTCCCTAACTGCCGGCACAAAAGGAACGTCCCTAAGTGCCGACAGTTAGGGACGTTCCTTTTGTGCCGGCATTCGGGGACACTCCTTGCGGATTTGCGAGCAGTTTGCGCGTTTGTCGACGTAAGGATGTTCATTTGTCGACTTCTTGGGCTGTGGTCACCTGTTGTTTCTGTGGTGGCTGCAGGCATCTGGCTCAAAAGGGCGGGCTGGCCGTCTATGTTTGCCTGCGGTTTTGTTGCGGTGCGCATTTTCGGTCAAGCTTTTCGTCAAGTGTTTGGTCAGCATCTGGTTTGCAGCCGGAGGCCTATTTTGCCCGCGCTGGTCGTGGCTGCCCACCCTCCTCGTAAGCTCAAATTGAGGTCCATCAGTTTGAGGAGGATGCCATGACTGACCACGCTTTTGACCGAGCAGAGCTGGCTGAAGCCGTCGGCAACGATATTGCCGACATGGCTCACTTTTGGATGCCGCGGAAGTTTCAATTCCTGGAGCCGGCACGCGAACAGTTCGAGGTCATTGTCGACCCGTGGCTCAGCTATTGCGAGGGGCCTTCTCAAAACGAAATCATGGCCTACAACATGGCGTTTACCGATTGGCTGCTCTTCGAGCGCCCCTATCGCCATGGCAAAACGCTGCTCGAGCTATATGTTGACGAGCCGCCGGCATCGCTTTCGCCTGCCTCGCTCAAGCGGCTCGAGCAGGTACGCGACACGCAGTATTTCTCGCGCTTTGGCATTTTGGACAAGAATCCTGCGTCCGGCATGGTCGTGCTGAAGGACACGCGCACCGATCATCGCTTTGATGTCTACGACCCGCATATCGTGCAGAAGGAGCATTGGAACGACGGCGCGATTGCGGTGCGCCTTGCCTGCGTCGACGATGCCTGGCTTACGGCGGGACAGCTCTACCTGTATGACATCGCGCGCCTGAACGACACGGCGGTCGATGGGCCGGGTGCGGTGCATCCCGAGGACCTGCAGGACGGCTTTGACACCTCGTGCATCAGCTTTTTCTTGCGTCTGGTCCGCGACATCATGGGTGCCCAGGGGCGGTACGTAAAGTCGCTCAATATCTACGAGCAGGAGTGGGAGTAGGGGATGGGTAGTTGTCGCCTGCCCTGCCTTTTGCCTTTTTGTCTCGATCTGTAACGTTTGGGGACAAAAAACCGGTCTATCTGTTACAGATCGAGACGAATGCTTGGGCGTCGCTGGTTTGTCTAAATCTGTAACGTTTAGGGGCCTGGAGAACGTCTTACTGGTACAGATCGAGACGTTTGGCACCTGGCTGGGGGGGAATGTCTCAATCTGTAACATCTACAGTCCAAAAATCGGTCTTCTTGTTACAGATCAAGACGTTTGTCGGTGGAGGCAACGGTGACGATGGTCCATTTGTCCGATGTGGTGGTGATGGAAGTGTCTAATACCGTTTTCAAGCACAAGCATACGACTCGCAACACGTTGGCGCGGAATAGGATGCTCGCGCGACTCACGGAGGCGACCGAGCAAGGTGCGCTGCTCGCAACGCATGACAATGCCGAGCTCATGTGGCTGCGGCGTCATGTTGGAACCGACGATATCGCGGAACCCGAGCCGTATTTGTTCTGCTTTCAACATGATTGGGGTGTGCTGACGCCGGCGGAGCGAACGCTGCGTACCATCAAAGGGCTTGCAGAGTTTCATCCCGATTGGGCGTTTTGGGGCTATGACGCGGCGCTTTTGTGGGGTCTGGAGGTGCCGAATGATCTGCTTGGGTCGCGTTTTCTTGTTAAGACGGGTTGTTCGGTGACGTTGAGTGGCGGGTGCAGGTTGTTGCGTCCGCAGATGGCGGGCGCACTCGAGCATGTTGATGGAGTGCGGGTGACGTCGTTTTGGCGCACGGTGGAGGATTGCCTACTGCGTGCGCCGTTCTCCTACGGGTTGGCGATTGCCGATTCTGCACTGCGGGCGAAAGGCGTATCACGTGGGGATTTGTGCGAGCGCCTCCGCGCCGATTGCGAGGGCAGGCGAGGGTATCGCAGGGCACAGGTGATTGCGTCGTATGCGGACGGGCTGTCTGAAAACGGCGGTGAGTCTCGGTTCCGAGCATTCTTTATTGCGTACGGCTTTCCGGTTCCGGAGCTGCAGGTGGAGTTTCGCGACCCGCTCGATCCGAGCCAGGTGATTCGCGTCGACTATTTTTGGCGGCTCGAGGACGGGACGTGTGTCATCGGCGAGCTCGACGGAAAGGGGAAGTACACCTTGCAGAGCGGCGAGGGTCGGGAGTCGGTTGACCCATTCGTGGCAGAGCGTCAGCGGGAATCTCATCTGACGATGCTCGGACACAAGGTGCTTCGGTTTACGTTTAACGAACTCAAAGACCCGGGGAAGCTGGTCGAGAAAATGAGGCTGGCGGGTATTCCTCGGCAGGTTGAATTGGCTGAGGAGTGGAGATGCCAGTGGTATGGGCGCTGAGAGGTTTTGTCTCGATCTGTAACGTTTAGAGGCTGTTTGAGCTCGTAATTGTTACAGATCGAGACAAGCCGGTGAAACGTCGACCGAATGTCTCGATCTGTAACATCAAGGGGCCTAATAACCCTGTACCTGTTACAGATCGAGACATTTCCCTGGTGTCGTTGGGGTGGGACTGCAACGTGTTCCGTCTCCCCACATCCCCTCTTCCTTCCGTTAACCGATGCGTCTGCGGCAATCCAGCGGGACTAGGTGATAATGGACAAATGTTCAAGTTAATCGTGAGGGAGGAGCTCGATATGGCATCTGCCGATCGTTCCACGTTGTTTATCAATGCGACCATTCTGGATGGTTCGGAGCATATGGAGCCGCAACCCGATATGGCCGTGACTGTTGAGCGCGGCGTCATCACCTGGATGGGGCCGAGTGCTGTGGCGCAGGCGCCTGCAGGTGCCGAGGTTATCGACCTGGGTGGTGCGTATCTCATGCCCGGTCTCATCAATATGCACGTGCATCTGTGCGGTTCGGGCAAGCCGGTCTCGGCGGGTGATGCGGGCGCGCTGATGAAGAAGCTCGACAATCCCGTGGGCCGCGCCATCGTTCGCCACATCCTCAAAGGCAGCGCCCAGCAGCAGCTGGCAAGCGGCGTGACTACGGTGCGCGGTGCGGGCGACCCGCTGTTTGCCGACATCGCCGTGCGAGATGCTATCGATGCCGGCAAGTATCAGGGTCCGCGTCTGGTAGCGCCGGGAACGGGCGTTACAGTGCCGGGTGGCCACGGCGCGGGCTTGTTCGCCCAGGTGGCCAACAGCCCCGTCGAGGCAGCCGAACAGGTGCGCGACTTGTACGCGCGTGGTGCCGACGTCATCAAGTTGTTCGTGACGGGTGGCGTGTTCGACGCGACCGAAGTTGGCGAGCCGGGCGTGCTGCGCATGCCGATCGATGTTGCCGCGGCGGCGTGCAAGGCGGCGCACGAGGTGGGCCTGCCGGTTATGGCTCATGTCGAGAGCACCGAGGGCGTGAAGGCCGCGCTTGAGGCCGGGGTCGACACGATCGAGCACGGTGCCCCGATGACGCCCGAGATCCTGGGGCTGTACCGCGGCGCCGCGGGCACGCAGCTTGAGGATCGTGCGCCCAGCGTTACCTGCACGATCAGCCCGGCGCTGCCGTTTGTATTGCTCGATCCGGAGAAGACCCATTCGACTGACACGCAAAAGAAGAACGGCGACATCGTGTGCTCGGGTATCATCGAGAGCGCCCGTGCCGCACTGGAAGCTGGCGTTAAGGTGGGCCTTGGCACAGATTCGAGCTGCCCGTTCGTGACGCAGTACGACATGTGGCGTGAGGTGGCCTATTTTGCCAAGTACGTGGGCGTGAGCAACGCCTTCGCGCTGCATACGGCTACGCAAGTCAATGCCGAGCTGCTGGGGCTGGGCGGCGAGACCGGTGCGATCGAGTGCGGCAAGGCCGCCGATATCCTGGTGACGCGCAAGAATCCGCTCGATGACCTGTGCGCTCTGCGTGAGCCGACGCATGTGATGTGTCGCGGTGATCTGGTACGCAAGCTCAAGGTGAAACGTATTCCCGAGGTGGACGCCGAGCTCGACACGATTATGGCCATGCCTGCAGAAGCGCTTGCCGAGGAGCTGGCCCGCGACGGCGTGGCGTAGGTGTGACAAAGGTACAGCTCCGTTGCCGCATACAAAAAGCCGAGGTCTCAACACGAGGCCTCGGCTTTTTTTTCGAACAAATACTTAAGATTTGGGACAAACAAACCTGATTAATTTGTCCCGCGTGCGGGCGCTAGGAGCGGGTTTCCATCTTGGCGTGGCACTTGGGGCAGGTGACGCGGATCTTGCCTTTGCCCTTGGGGACGGAGAGCATCTGGCCGCAGTTGGGACACTTGAGGTATGCCGTGGTTTTGCGGCCCTTCCACATCTTCTTGGCCGTGCGCTTGGCGCGCTCAAAGTCTTCCTTGCTCGTTCCAGCCGCGCGCGAGGTGCTGGCTGCTGCAGCGCCGCCGCCCAAGCTGGCGACGAACTTGCCCAAGCCGGGGACGTTCGCGGTCGCGGCGACAAAGGCAGCGTTTTCCTTGCGACGCGCATCGATGTTTTTGGACAGGCCGCGCAGCACGCCAATCACGATCACGGCGATGGCGATCCAGCTGAGCCACTGGATGCGGGCTATCGATCCGATCATCGCGATGACGATGCCGGCAAAGCCCATCACGATGGTGAGTTCATCGGCACCATTGCGGCCCTTCATAAAGTCATTCATGCAAATTGCCTTTCGTTCGATATGCTGCACGCCTTTATACCCGATTTAGAGCAAGGGGGACAGGTCAATCTGCACCAATGCGGTGCAAACGTGCCTGTCCCCGATACACCAAGATGGTGCAAAGCAGTCTGTCCCCAATGCCCCAATCACTTGGAGAGCTTGTCGACGACGCGTTCGATCTCGGCGAGCTTGGCGGCCTTGAGGTCTTCGTCGCCCGATTCGATTGCCGAAGTCACGCAGCCCTCGATATGTGCCTTGAGTACGTCGGCATTAATGCGCGCAAGGAGCGCCTGCGTTGCCATAAGCTGCGTGGAAATATCGACGCAGTAGCGGTCCTCCTCGACCATCCGCAGGATGCCGTCGATCTGACCGCGTGCCGTCTTGAGCATGCGGGTCACCGATTTATGGTCTGCCATCATGGCGGGTCCTCGTTTCTGGTCGGGGTGCGCGTGGGTCGTTACGCGGCGGTTACGGACAGGGCGTGGAACTTCTCGCCGGCGCCCTCGACGGCGGCGGCGAGCTGCTCGGCGGTCACGGTGTCGGCGCACTCCACCTGGACGGTCTGGGTCTCGTGATCGGCGTCGGCGTCGGTCACGCCGGCCACGTTGAGCAGCGCGGTCTCGACAGTAGCGTCGCAGTGGCCGCACATGAGGCCGGAAGTCTTAATCGTGTAACGCATGGGTATTCCTCTCTGTTATGTCGGCTTTCCCAGGCACCCGACCTTGACCTTCAAGCCGTCGCTCGCGTACCAAAGTACGCGTCGCTCCTCTTTCAGGTCAATCTCGGGCACCTGGAAAACCCGTTCTAAATGGACTTAATGGTGAGCCTATTTTGCCACTTTCGGCTTAAAGGTTCGCAGGCGTAGAGCGTTGCTTACGACGCACACGCTCGACAGGCTCATGGCCGCAGCGCCAAACATCGGCGAGAGCTGCCATCCGGTGAGCGGGAAGAACACGCCCGCCGCCAGCGGAATGCCGATGCCGTTGTAGAACAGCGCCCAGAACAGGTCCTGCTTGATGTTGCGGATCGTGGCGCGCGAAAGCTCGATGGCGCGGGCGACGTCCATGAGGTCGCTGCGCATGAGTACCACGTCGGCGCCCTCCTTGGCGATGTCGGCGCCGGTGCCAATGGCAAGGCCCACGTCGGCGCGCGCCAGGGCGGGGGAGTCGTTGATGCCGTCGCCCACCATGGCGACCTTGCTGCCCGCATCCTGCAGTTCGCGCACGTGGCGTTCCTTGTCGGCGGGCAGGACGTCGGCGATGACCTGCGCACGGTCGAGTCCCACACGGTGGGCGATTGCTTCGGCAGTGACGCGGTTGTCGCCGGTGAGCATGCGCACGTCGACGCCGAGCTTGCGGAGCGCGGCGATGGCCTCGGCGCTCGTCTCCTTGACCTCGTCAGCCACGGCAATGGTGCCGGCAAGCTCGCCGTTCTTGGCAAAGAACAGCGGCGTCTTGCCTTCGGCAGCAAATTGCTCGGCAAGACCCGCGGGCACGGTAACGCCCAACTCGTTCATCAGGCACACGTTACCAGCGGCAATGGCGTTTTGCCCCTCGCGTGCCGTAACGCCACGACCGGGCACGGCAGCAAAGTCCTCGACCATGCGCGCGACGATTCCGCGCGACTCGCACTCGGCCATAATCGCCTCGGCCAGCGGGTGCTCGCTCGAGCGCTCCAACGCGGCGGCCAGCTTGAGCAGCGCCTTTTCGCTCATGGTGGGCGAGCCGTCGGCACGTGCGGCAACCACGATATCGGTCACGGCCGGCTTGCCTCGGGTGACGGTGCCCGTCTTATCGAGCACCACGGCGCCCACGCTGCGCAGGTTCTCTAGCGCCTCGGCGCTCTTAAACAGAATGCCCATTTCGGCGCCCTTGCCGGTGCCCACCATAATGGCGACGGGCGTGGCCAGACCCAGTGCGCACGGACAGCTGATCACCAGCACGGCCACGGCGGAGGTGAGCGCCTCGTTTATGCTGCCGGTCAGTGCCATCCACACCGCAAAGGTTGCGGCCGAAATCACGAACACCACGGGCACGAACACGCCGGCGACCTTGTCGGCCATGCGGGCGATGGGCGCCTTGGTAGCGTTGGCGTCCTCGACGAGCTGGATAATCTTGGCGAGCGACGTATCGGCGCCCACACGCGTGGCGCGGAAGGTAAACGAGCCCGTGCGGTTGACCGTGGCCGCATTGACAGTGTCGCCGGCGGTCTTCTCCACGGGAATGGATTCGCCGGTGAGCGCGCTTTCGTCCACGGCCGAGCTGCCATCGAGCACCACGCCGTCAACGGGGATGGACTCGCCGGGGCGCACACGCAGCACCTGGCCGGGCAGAATGGCATCGACGTCGACGGTGGCCTCGATACCGTCCTCGGCCACGACGGTCGCGGTCTTGGGTGCTAAGTCGATGAGCGCCTCGATAGCGCCGCCGGTTTTGGACTTGCTGCGCGTCTCGAGGTATTTGCCCACGGTGACGAGCGACAGGATGGTGCCGGCGCTCTCAAAATATAGGTTGTCCATGCTCGTCATTATGGCCTCGTGCACCTGACCTGCGGCTAGCTGGTCGGCCATGATGAACATGGCGTAGAGCGACCAGGCGATGGACGCGGTGGCGCCCACGGCGATGAGGGCGTCCATGATAGGCGCGCCGTGCGCGAGCGATTTAAACCCATTGATAAAGTACGCGTCGTTGACATAGACGATGGGGATGAGCAGGACGAGCTCGGTGAGGGCGAGCGTCATGCTGTGGGCATGGTCGGTGAAGACGCCGGGCAGTGGCCAACCGAGCATGTGCCCCATGCCTATGTAGAACAGCGGGATGAGGAAGATGATCGAGACGATGAGGCGGGTGCGCATGGCAGAGGCGGCGGCCTCCAACTTTTTGGTCGGCGACTCCATATGCGCGGCGCCGGACCTGGCTTGCGCACTTCCGCTTTGGACAGCGTCGGTGCCCGTGCTGATGGGCGAGGCCGAGTAGCCCGCGCGGTCGACAGCGGTGCAGATGTCGTCGGAGGTGACCTGCGCGGGGTCGTAGTCGACCATCATGGAACCGGCGAGCAGGTTGACCGCGACGCTTTGGACGCCGTCGAGTTTGCTCACGGCGCGATCCACATGCGCCTGGCAGGCGGCGCATGTCATGCCGCCCACGTCGAACTTATCTTGAGCCATGGTTTCTCCTTTCTGCAGTTCGGTGTTGGAATTGTTAACCTGCCGATACTATACACCCATACCCCCTGGGGGTGTCCAGTGGGGATGAAAATGTATGACATTTCGCTACAGATGCGGGTGGCTGCTCAATCGTTGGCAGCTCATGTCAAACATCTCGATCTGTAACATCTAGCGGGGAAAATGACCTCTAACTGTTACAGATTGAGATTTTGTTTTGCGAGGTTTGAGTTTGTCTCAATCTGTAACAGTTAGACCGGTTTTTGGGTTCTAGATGTTACAGATCGAGACAATCGGCCCAGGCCCGCCTCGTCCGCTCCGTCATCTGTGGTTTACGTGGGGGCATGCGAAGCACGGGTATACTAACCCGCGGCGAATCTGCTCCATCGCTTAGGGCCGCTGCGTCTGGACGGCGCGTGATAGGGCTGCCAAAGCGATCGCCAGCGTGCTGAGCAACGTCCTCTCTGTGCGCACCCGTTTTTGTATGTATTAGCGCACTACCAAGCACGCCCGCGCGGCCGCATGCCGTGCCCATTGCGCGTGCAGATAAGGAACAACAACATATGCGTAATTCTGTATCCGACGTCACCGACGCCGAGATCCTGGACGAGACCCGTGAGGCCATGACCCAGGCTGCCTTTGATGCCGCCGATGAGGCCAATGCTGCCCAGGCCGTCGAGTCCGCTACCGAGAGCCTGCCCGCCTTTGACGAGCTGGGCCTTTCGGACGAGATGCTTCGTGCCATCGAGAACCTGGGCTACACGGCGCCGACGCCCGTGCAGGCCGGCTCGATCCCTGTGGTGCTCGAGGGCCGCGACCTGCTTGCCGCCGCTCAGACCGGCACCGGCAAGACGGCCGCCTTTTTGCTGCCGACCATGAACAATCTGGAGCACATTGCTCCGCCCAAACCCGTGCGTGAGCGCGGCGGCCGCAACCGCCGTCGCGGTGCCAAGAAGCCCGAGGGCAACGGCCGTGGCCCCGTGATGCTCGTCATCACCCCTACGCGTGAGCTTGCCCAGCAGATCGACGAGGTCGCGAGCAAAATCGCCGACGTCACCGGCCATGTTGCCGTGACCGTCGTGGGCGGCGTGAGCTACAAGCCCCAGACCGCGGCACTTAAGTACGGTTGCGATATCCTGGTTGCCACGCCGGGCCGTCTGGTCGATCTGATCGAGCAGGGTGCCTGCCACCTGGACGAGGTCAAGGTGCTGGTGCTCGACGAGGCCGATCGTATGCTCGACATGGGCTTTTTGCCCGCCGTCCGCCGCATTGTGCGCGAGACGCCGGCCGAGCGCCAGACGCTGCTGTTCTCGGCGACGCTCGACGAGGAGGCCGTGGGCGAGATCACCGACCTGGTGAGCGACCCGGCCCGCGTGGAGATCGCGCCGGCCACGTCGACCGCCGACACCGTCGATCAGTTTGTGTTCCCGGTGTCCATCGAGGCAAAGAACAACCTGCTGCCCGAGTTCCTCAAAAAGGAGGGCCCGGAGCGCACCATCGTCTTTATGCGCACCAAGCACCGCGCCGACAGCTGCTGCCGTCGTCTGGAGCGTAAGGGCATCAAGGCCGCCGCGATTCACGGCAACCGCAGCCAGGCCCAGCGCGAGCGTGCCCTTTCGGCCTTCCGCGACGGCACCGTCGACGTGCTGGTGGCAACCGACGTGCTTGCCCGCGGCATCGACATTAGCGACGTGCGCTACGTCGTGAACTTTGACGTGCCGGCCGAGCCGACCGACTATATCCACCGCATTGGCCGTACGGGCCGCGCCGGCGAGCTGGGGTGGGCCATTACGTTTGTGACCGAGCAGGACGTCGACGAGTTCTACGAGATTGAGAAGCTCATGGACAAGACGGCCGATATTTACGAAGCGGGCGACCTGCACGTGGGTCCCAACCCGCCCGCCGTTGACCCTGAGCGCGATCCTGCCGCCTTTAAGGTGAAGAAGAAGACCAAGCGCGGCAAGTCCAAGAGCAAGAAGAAGCTTGAGCAGGCACGTCGCGACGGCAAGCGCAACGGCGACGATTACGGTGATGTGGCCGGTCGTTCCAACCGCGGTCGCGATGAGCGTCGCGGCGACGGCGAGCGTCCGAGCCGTCCCAAGCGCGGCGGCAAGACCCGCGTGCGCGAGGGCGTTCAGGCTCGCGTAGACGAGGCTGTTGAGAGCGTGGCCCGCGAGGTAGCTGCCGAGGAGCGCGGCGGTGCTGGTGCCGCTGAGCAGCCTGCGCGCGGTAACCGTGCCGAGCGTCGTGCCAAGCAGTTCCAGGGCGAGGCACATCGCCGCCGTCGCGAGGATGAGGATCGTGGTGGCCGTCGTCGTGTCGAGCGCGAGGACGATAACTTGGTATTAGCGAATGCAGTTCCAGTTTTTACGTCAAAATAACGTCCTGTG
>URDI01000008.1:0-52461 GCA_900546475.1 uncultured Collinsella sp. | reverse complement strand
TCCGCCGTCGCGCCGCCATCAAAAAGTCCATGAAGGGCAACAAGCGCGCCAACACCAAGCCCGAGCTGCTCGTACGTCAGCGCCTACGGGCCGCGGGCCTTACGGGCTATCGTTTGGAATGGAAGGTACCCGGCAAGCCCGACATCGCCTTCCCCGGCCGCAAGATCGCCATCTTCGTCAACGGTTGCTTTTGGCACCGCTGCCCCAAGTGCAACCCAAGCCAGCCCAAGCGCAACGTTGAGTTTTGGGAGGCAAAGTTCCGTCGCAACGTCGAGCGCGACCGTGCTGCTGTGGCAGCGCTCACTCAAATGGGCTGGACGCCCATAACCATCTGGGAATGCGAACTCAAAAAAGACCGCATCGACGCCACGATGGAAAAGGTCATCGAGCAGGTGCGCGCCACAGAGCCGCAGCGCTAACAGCGAGCATTCACACGCTCCGCACGTCCGAGCCACATCCACGTCACAAACCTTAGAAAGCCCTTAAGCCCAAAACCTTTCAAGAGTGTTACTCAATAGCCTTGACCTGCGGTTTCATCGTAACACCAAACCAGGTTAAGCCTTTCTTTAGCGCTTCTTTGAACGGTCCGCTGCATAATACTGCCAACGCACGGGACCTAGCAGCACACCCTGTGCGCAACCTTTTGGTGGACATCGAGGAGGCCGCATAAGCATGCATTCTTCCAATGACGCAACACAGCAGCCATCCCTAACACATGCAGACCTTTTCTCCTTCCCCCCGACACAGAGAAATGGCCTCCTCGACTCCCCCACCACAAAAGCAAAACGCTCAACCGACCAGAACCTCAACTTGCGAGCATCGTTCGAAAAGCTCCAAGCATCCCTAAACAAGGCGTTCCCCGAACAGGCAAGAGCAATCTAAGCCCATCGCGCTTTATACTGATGCCATGCGAAACATGGATCACATAGAATTGCACCGCGGAGGACGCGAGGAAGCGTTTCCCGAGACCGCCGATGACTGGCCCTATATTGCCGAACGCGCAGAATTCGCTCGCTATCCGGGCAATTCCGTCCCCTGGCACTGGCATTCCGAAGTTGAGCTTTTCTACATGGAGCAGGGAGCGATTGACTATCGAACGCGCGCGGCTCATGAGCACGTACGCTTTGAGGAAGGGTCCGCCGGCTTTATCAACGGCGGCGTTTTGCACAGCACGCTGCAATCACCCAATTCGGCACCAGCCATTCAAATGTTGCATATCTTTCAGCCGTCGATGCTCGGCGATCCCGCGGGACGCCTTCAAAAGCGCTATATCAATCCTTTACTGCAATGTCGAGGCGTCGATGTGCTCAAATGGTCGCCCACCAACCCCGACGATATGCCCTTTATCGATTTGCTAAAGAGTTCCTTTAACCACGACCTTCAACGGCCGCAGAACGAGATGGCGCTTCGGAATAGCTTGTCAGAGCTCTGGATTCAGATTTACGCCAAGGCCGAACCGCTCTTTTCCTCCGACAACGCCTCTTGGATGACCAACCGCGACGTACAGTTCAAGGCAATCCTGGACTATATCCGCGCGAACTATGCAGCCGCTATAGATGTGCCCCAGATGGCATCTGCAGCCGGCGTAAGCGAAAGAGAGTGTTACCGCATTATCGAAGCTTGCGCAGGAACGACCCCGGCGGCATATCTGCGCGCATACCGCGTAAACCGTGCTTGCGAACTTTTGACACACACCACGCGAACGGTCCAGACAGTCGCGCGCCAATGCGGCTTTGCGACAGCAAGCCATCTTGGCCAGGTATTTAAAGAACAAATGGGATGCACTCCTTCGAGCTATCGAGCAGCGAGGCAGAATCTCGATAGCACCAGGCAGAAATCCCGCTAGCCTTTCTTCTGTCACCGCATCAAACTTGCAGGCAAACAACAGAGAGGAGCAATCATATGAAGCACTTTGACCATATCGTATTTGACGTTGATGGGACATTGGCAGATACAGAAGAAAGCGTTCTATCATCGCTTGTCCAGATTGTCCAAGAAGAGACCGGCAAAACGCTCCCCCGACACGAGCTTGAATTTGCCCTCGGCATACCCGGCAAGGATGCCCTTGAGAAACTTGGAATCTACTCGCAGGCAACGTTGGATCGCTGGTGCCAAGTTGCCGCCAGCTTTAAAAGCACCATCAGCGTGTTTCCAGGTTTGCTTGAAGTCATCGCAACACTCGCCGATAGCGGCTGCAAACTTGGCATCGTCTCCTCACGTGCGCGCGACGAATACACAAAAGAAATTGCACCCCTTGGTTTCGATAAGTATTTTGAGCACATCATCCTTGTCGAAGACACAACCGAACATAAACCCGCACCCGCACCCATGCTCGAATATCTCCGGCGTACGGGCGCGAATCCTGGCAACGTCGTCTACGTTGGCGACACCGTCTACGACGAACAATGCGCAACTTCGGCAGGGGTCAGTTTTGCCAGAGCGGCATGGGGATCACACCAAGACATCCCAAACGCCACCTACAACCTCAAAACCCCCAACGACCTACTAACCCTAACAACCAAATAACCCACGCGTCCCACCCTTTCAGCCCCAACACCACAAGGGCGATTGAGCAGAACGGCTTGGGCGGGTCCCCGTACTTAGTTTCCAAAATCATTCCGCAGCGCGAAGGCTTCTTATTATTTTCCGCCCTAACGCCACAAGGGCGACGACCTCGAGTAGGTCAACCTGGGAGGGACGAGGGCTTAGTTCCCCAATCTTTCCGCAGGGGGCAAAAAGCCTCGCCGCACGAAGTGCGCAGCGAGGCTTTTTGCATGCCCGAGGACGATTGGGGAACTAAGCCCCCGTCCCTCCCCGGGATATGTAGCGAGTCGGAGTACCCTTGCTGTTACTCTGCCTTGCCCACAGAGTTGAGGTTGGTCATGCGGATCTTAACCAGCTCGGTGATCTCGCGCATGCCCTCCTTGGCCGGCTTCTTGGGATCGAAGCAGGCGGGGTTCTCGGCCATGTAGGCCATGAAGCCCTTGGTGAAGGCCTGACGCAGCTCGGTAGCGTAGTTAACCTTGCAGATGCCGTTCTTCACGGCCTCGGCAACCTGCTCATCGGGCACACCGGAGGTGCCGTGCAGGACCAGCGGCACGTCGACGGCGTCGCGGATGGCCTTGACCACGGACTGCTCGATGTGCGGATCGCTCGTGTACACGCCGTGGCTGGTGCCAACGCCAATAGCGAGGGAGGTGCAGCCAGTGCGCTCGACGAACTCCTTGGCCTCGGCAGGATCGGTGTAGGGGCTCTCGCCCTCAACCGCGGGACCGTCGTCCTCCTTGCCGCCGACCTTGCCGAGCTCAGCCTCGACGGGCACGCCCATGGCGCGGCCAGCATCGGCGACGGACTTGGTCAGGGCGATGTTGTCCTCGAAGGACTCGTGCGAGCCGTCAATCATAACGGAGGTGTAGCCAGTGCGGAAAGCCTGCATGCAGCGGTCATAGCCATCGCCGTGATCGAGGTGCAGAGCGACGGGCACGGAAGCGCGCTCGGCGGCAGCCTTGACCATGCCGTAGAAGTAGTCCAGACCAGCGGTCTTGATGGTGCCCGGGGTGGTCTGCATGATGACGGGGGACTTGGTCTCCTCGGCAGCGGCCAGAACGGCCATAACAAACTCGAGGTTCTCGACGTTGAACGCGCCGACGGCGTAGTGGCCGGCCTGAGCGTCCTTGAGCATCTTTTCGGTGGTAACAAGTGCCATGAGCGTTTGCTCCTCTCCCTCGCCCGCATCTGGACATCGGGCGTAGTTGTTCACAAGGCGTTTTACCTTGCGTTTTGCTGCGCTCATTGTATGAAATTCAGCGGCTTTGCACGTGCGAGATATTGTCATCGCGCGAGGTTCAACCTTCATTTTTGAAAAGCAAACGGAAGGGATCGAACCCGAGCGCGCGTGTTCGATATTGAGTTTTGAGCCTTGATCGTCTTTCTTTTATAGAAAAGATAAGTAATCGAAAGGTATTATCTTACTCAAAAAGAAAATGAACGAAAATAGAGTCAACACAATTCCTGCAAATTTCAGACGATGATGGAGCAGATATGGCCCACGCAACAACCCGAGCTTTCGCCGACGAGCGTCGTTCCGCCATCATGGAGATGCTCGATCATAATGCCTCGGTGCAGGTAGCAGAAATCGCCCAGACCTTTGGCGTGTCCTCCGTCACCGCCCGAGCCGACCTGGACGCGCTCGCCGAGTCCGGCAAGCTGCGCCGCACGCATGGCGGTGCCGTATCGCTCCACAAACGCCTGACCGTTTCCACGCAGGATCGCCGCATCAATGTCAACGTCGCCGCCAAGCAGGCCATCGCGCAAAGCGCCATTGAACTCGTCGGCAATGGTGACACTCTGCTCGTCGACTCGGGCACCACAGCGCTCGAGTTCGTCCGGCTCCTCGACCAGCGCGATGGCATCACCGTCATCACGGCCGACATTACCATTGCCGATTACATCGACGAGAGCATGCCCTTAGTCGATGTCGTCATGCTGGGCGGGGCACTGCGCAAAGGCCATCGCTATCTGTACGGCCCACTTACCATGCAGGCGCTCCAAATGGTCCACGCCGATCTTGCCGTCATGTGCCCTGGCGCTTTTGTTCCCGGCTGCGGCTTTACGACCGACTTTCCGCAGATGGCCGAGACCAAAGCGGCTATGGTCGGTGCCGCTCGTCAAAGTGTCGCCCTCATGGACGCCAGTAAGGTCAACGGACGTGGCATGTACCGCTTTGCCGAGCTGACCGACGTCAACGCCATCGTAATGGACCGTGACCCCGATCACGCCGTCGCCATCTCAATCGCCGAGATCGCCGACGACACCCGCCCAAATCTCGTCATCGCCGGCGCTTAAACAAAAACCACCACAAAGGTCTCCTTTGTGATGGTTGAGCATCAGAAGTGAATGTGTCGCTACTTGGACAGCTCGTCGGCGAGAACCTCGATCTGAGCGCGCGAGGCGTCGTTGAGCGAACCCAGGACGGTCACCTTATTCTGCGTCAGCGTGATGTCTTTCATACCCTCGAGCTCCTTGGTCATAACCTTAGCGGCGGCAGGTGCCCAGGAACCGGCCTCGACGAGCGCCACGGTGCGGTTCTGGTAGGCATGCTCGGCGAGCGTGTGGATGAAGGTGCTCATAAACGGGAAGATCTCGCCCTGATAGGTGATGGAGGCGAGCACCAGACGGTCATAGCGGAACGCGTCCTCAACGGCCTCGGCCATGTCGTCGCGAGCCAGGTCAAAGACGGAAACCTTCTGGCCGCGAGCCTCAAGCGCAGATGCAAGCTCCTCAACGGCAGCCTTCAGATGGCCGTAGACGCTCGCGTAGGCAATGGTGATGCCCTCGTCCTCGGGCTGATAGCTCGACCAGGTGTTGTAGGTGTCGAGGTAGTAGCCCAGGTTCTCGGTCAGCACGGGGCCGTGGAGCGGGCAGATGATCTGGATGTCCAGATCAGCGGCCTTCTTGAGCACGGCCTGCACGAACTTGCCGAACTTACCAACGATGCCAAAGTAGTAGCGGCGAGCCTCGCAAGCCCAACCCTCGGGATCCTCGATGTCGTTAGCGCCAAACTTGCCAAAGCCGTCGGCACTAAAGAGCACCTTGTCGGTAGACTCGTAGGAGAAGATCACCTCGGGCCAGTGAACGTTGGGGGCGCCGACAAACGTTAGGCTGTGACCGCCCAGATCGAGCACGTCGCCCTCTTTGACGACCATCTTGCGCTCGGGGTAGTCGGTGCCAAAGTAGTTGACCATCATGCGGAAGGCGCCCATGCTGGCCACAATCTGTGCCTGGGGATAGCGCTCCATAAAGGCGGCGATGCCGGCGGAGTGATCGGGCTCCATATGGTGAACGACCAGGTAATCGGGCGTGCGACCGTCGAGCACGGCTTCGATGTTACCGAGCCACTCGTCGACAAAACCGCCGTCGACTGAATCGGCGACAGCAATCTTTTCGCCCAAGATAACGTAGCTGTTGTATGCCATACCGTTCTCGGACACATCGTACTGGCCCTCGAACAGGTCAATGTCGTGATCGTCGACGCCAACGTAGCGGATATCCTTGGTGATCTCCATCAGGCAAAGCCTCCTAGATAGACAAAAGAACCCGTCTATCATAACACTCGGTAGTATCCCAGCTGTTATCTGCCGGCATCCATACCGATTGTTATTGAAATACGATAAATCGCCGTTTACCTGCGCAAACTATGAGCGTGGTATCGCCGTGCTATGTCGAATAATGAGCTGACCGGGAATACGAATGGCAACGGTTTTGCCCGCCGTACCCGCCTCGGGAACCGCATGCTCGAATACCTCGCGCCCGCGCTGATGTAGATCGAATCGCACGGTCGTGAGCTCGTTATGCGCGACAAAATCATCGAGCGAGTCATCGACGCCTACCACGCTCACGTCCTCAGGCACGCGCAGACCGCTATCACGCAGCGCGGCAATCGCGCCATTTGCCATCTGATCGTTTGCCGCATAGATCGCCGTCATGGTGCGATCGTGCTCGGCCAGGTACCTGCCGGCCTCGTAGCCGCTGTTGGCAGACCAGTCGCCCTCGAGCGGCTCTGCCGGCTCGATGTGTTTACGCTCGAGCGCATCCTGCCAACCGGCTCGACGAAATTGCTCGTCGACCGAGAACGACGGGCCGCCAATATAGCGAATCTGTTCGTGCCCCAGCTCAAACAGATGGTCCATAAGCAACAGCGAGCAGCCGTAATGGTCGGAATCGACTGTGGTCACGCGCGGATGCGCATACATGGTAACGATGACCGTGCCAATGCCCGGCAGTGGATCAAACGTCTCAAAATCGGGCGCCATGCGGCTCATGCCGATGATGATGCCGTCCACCGGCAATGCGGCCATACGACGCGTTGCCTCGGCAAGCGAGAACTCCTCGGTCTTGGACATCTCGACCAGCGTGATGGCGCAATTACGCTCGCGAGCAGCGCTGGCGATGCCGTCGATCATTGAAAGGTTGCCAAACTTGGTGACATCGTTGATGCACAGGCCGACCGAATGGTAACGGCCATCGCGCAGCGAGCGACCGGCATAACTCGGACGAAAGCCGAGCTCTTGCATAGCGGCCTGCACGCGCTGGCGCGTCTGCTCGTTAACGTTGGGCAAGCCGTTGGCGACGCGCGAAACCGTCTGCTGCGAAACGCCAGCAGCGCGGGCGACGTCGGCCATGGAGACCGGACGCGTACCTGTATCGTTGGACGGGCGCCTTGCCACAGGATCACCTTCACCCTTGCGAGATCTGAATAGCGTGAATGCCGGCCCGGGCAGTAATACATCCCGCGCCGAGGCCCGCTATCGTCGGACGCATGTTAACGTACTCTACTTTTTCTATCTGCATCTCTTCTGCTTTATAAGTCCATACGGCAGTACCGTTCACGGCTGTATTTCTACCGATTACCAGATTCTCAAAAAGTGACAAGCGATGTGTTATGAGTACGTTAACATAGCCCGTAACGTGCGGTATCGTGAACACTTGGTTCATGCCGCTACAAGTTGTTAACGTACTCATAACGACGCAAAACTCACCCGTGCGCGCCAAGGAAAGGACTCCCATGACCACGCCCGACGAAAAGACATTCGCCACACTTACCAAGCTGTTTGAGGAGGAGTTTGGCCCCATCGGCGACCGCCAGGTGCTCTACGTACACGCGCCCGGCCGTTCCGAGATCAGCGGCAACCACACCGACCACGAGGGTGGCCACGTTATCGCCGGCTCGCTCGATGTCGCTGTCGACGGCATCGCCGTGGCAACCGATTCCAACAAGGTTCGCGTAGCCGACGAGGGCTATCCCACGTTTGAAATCGCGCTCGGCACGCTAGACGTTCGGGAGTCCGAGAAGGGCACGTCCGCAAGCCTCGTGCGCGGTATGGCCCACGAGATTGCAGCCCTTGGCGTTGAGCCTCACGGCTTCGATTTCGCCTTCACCTGCTCCGTCCCCTCGGGCGGCGGCCTTTCCAGCTCCGCTGCCGTCGAGGCCGCATACGGCCGCGCCATGGAGACGCTCTGGGGCGCGCCCGCCATTGAGCCCGTCGCGCTCGCGCAGATGAGCCAGCGCACCGAGAACAACTACTACGGCAAGCCCTGCGGTCTGATGGACCAGGCCGCCGTGTGCCTGGGTGGCCTCGCCTACATGGACTTTGAGGACCAGGCTCAGCCTAAGACCCAGAAGCTCGAGCTCAACTTTGAGGATCACGGTTATGCGCTTGTGCTCGTTAAAGTGGGCGCCGACCACGTGGCAGCCACCGATGACTACGCCGCCGTTCCGCGCGAGATGCAAGACGTCGCTGCCGAGTTTGGCAAGGCGCGCCTGTGCGAGGTCGACGTTGCCGACTTTGACGCTAAGCTCCCCGAGCTGCGCGCCAAGCTGGGCGACCGCGCCTGCCTGCGCGCCGTTCACTACTGGTACGAGAACGGCCTGCTCGATAAGCGCTGGGCAGCGCTCAACGCCGGCGACATTGACCAGTTCCTGGTCCTGACGCGCGAGTCCGGCGCCAGCTCTGCCATGTACCTGCAAAATGTTGTTGCCAAGCTGGGTTCCGAGCAGCCTTCCATGTATGCCCTGGCGCTGGCCGAGCACGTGCTCGACGGCCGCGGCGCCGTCCGTATCCACGGTGGCGGCTTTGGTGGCACCATCCAGGCCTTCGTGCCGCTCGATCTGGTCGACACCTTCATTGCCAAGATGAACGGCTGGCTGGGCGAGGGCTCTGCCCGTCACTACGCCATCTCTGACAAGGGGGCTTACGCGGCATGGCTGTAATGACTGACGTGCGAGAGGCCGCGCAGAACCTGATCGAGTACGCCATCCACCGATCGATGATCGGCCAGGACGACCGGATCTGGGCATACAACACCATTTTGGAGTGCATCGGCGCCACGGGCCCCGCACTCGACATGGCTTGGGCACTCAAGACCGAGAAGATTTCGCTCTTGCACCCCGATACACTCCCCGACTTTGACCTGGAGGGCACGCTTGCCGCGCTTTCCGAGGCCGCCGTTACCAACGGTGCCGCCGAGGACACGGCGTCAGGCCGCGACCGCATCGCCATGCGCATCATGGGTGCGCTCATGCCGAGGCCTTCGGTTGTAAACGAAGAGTTCAACGGACGTATGGGCGTCAACGAGCCCCGCGCCGCGACCGACTGGTTCTACGGCCTGTGCTGCGACGCCGGCTACGTGCGCCGCGCCGCCATCGCGCGCAACATCAAATGGAGCACCCCCACCAACTGGGGCGATCTTGAGATCACCATCAACCTGTCCAAGCCCGAGAAGGATCCGCGCGATATCGCCGCGGCAGGTGCCGCCAAGAACACGGGCGAGAAGTATCCCGCCTGCCAGCTCTGCATCGAAAACGAGGGCTATCCCGGACGCTCCGCCGCAGCCGACGGCGGCGCTCACCCCGCTCGCCAAAACCTGCGCATTATCCCCATCCAGCTCAACGGCGAGCGCTGGGGCTTCCAGTACAGCCCGTACGCCTACTTTAACGAGCACTGCATTGCCATGAGCTCCGAGCATCGTCCAATGCACGTCGACCGCAAGGGCTTGACCTGCCTGCTCGACTTTGTGGACCTGTTCCCGCATTACTTCATCGGCTCCAACGCCGACCTGCCTATCGTGGGCGGCTCGATTCTGTCGCACGACCACTTCCAGGGCGGCGCGCACGAGTTCCCCATGATGCATGCCGCCGAGGTCTCGCAGTTTAGCATGCCCGGTTTTGACCAGGTCACCGGCACTGTGCTGCAGTGGCCGCTCTCGGTGCTGCGCCTGCGCTCGCATGACCGCGCTCAGCTGCTCGACGCTGCCGAGAAGATTATCCTCGCCTGGCGCGAGTGGACCGACGAGTCTGCGGGCGTTATCGCGCACACGGCCGACGGCGTAGCGCACAACACCGTGACGCCCGTCATCCGCCGCGTCGACTCCCGCGGCAACGCCGGCGGCGAGACTTACGAGGCCTACCTGGCGCTTCGCTGCAATATCACGACCGACGAGCATCCGCTGGGCGTTTTCCACCCGCATGCCGAGTATCACCACATTAAGAAGGAGAACATCGGCCTGATCGAGGTTATGGGCCTGGCTATTCTTCCGCCGCGCCTGGTTCCCGAGCTCGGCGCTGTCCGCGAGCACCTGCTGGCGGCCAAGGCCGATGCCAACTACGACCTTGTCGGCGCGCTCGAGGGCGACGATCTTTGCCGTAGCCACGCCGCATGGGCCGAAGATATCTACGCCCGCCGCGCCGACGAGCTTGCGGCAGATAACGCCATCGATATCCTGCACGAGGAGGTTGGCGTGGTGTTTGGTCACGTGCTCGACAACGCCGGCGTCTTTAAGTGGGACGAAGCCGGCCGCGCCGCCCAACAGCGCTTTATCGACTCACTGTAATGATCCCTTGGAGACGGAGGAAAACGGATCATTTCGTCTTCAAGACAACGGCGCCCGCCGGCAACATCGCCGACGGGCGCCGTTTTTGAGTGTAGTCATTGGGGACGTTCTTAAACGACCAGTCATTAAAGAGCGTCCCCAATGACTACCCCAAGTGACAACCACGGCGACGCCGATGTTTGGCAACGACAGCGAGCGGGCCGCATTTGAGACAAGGTGACGCGAAACGAAAGGGCGCTGACCTTCTGGTCGCGCCCTTGAAGTTGAACGTCAGATTGTCCAAATGCGGCCCGCGCAGCGTCGAGCCGTTACGCGGGTTGGTAAACCCGCGTAACCTTAAAGCTCAGTTACCTCAACGTTGTTGAAGATTTCATCCCAGCGGTCCATGACCAGGTGGCCGGTCTTGGGATCCATGGCGTTGAGCTTACCGCAGGTATTGGCGGTCTTGAGCACCGTGACGTCGTCGGCACCAGCAGCAATGGCATGCGCAAAACCGGCGATGGTCGAGTCGCCGGAACCCGTTGCGTTCACAGCCGCAATCGCGGGCGTCTTGGCGCGGAACGCGCGACCCTCATGGAAGCCCACCGAACCGGCAGCGCCCATCGAAACGACAACCCAGGGGATACCGGCAAAACGGTCATCGGCGGCAAGCGCCTCGCGCAGGGCATCGACATCATCGGTCGTAAAGGACGTACCCAGTAGGCCGTTAATCTCGGTCAGGTTGGGCTTTACGAGCTCGGGCTTGGCATCGGACTCCAGCGCTGCCTCCAGCGATGCACCCGAGGTGTCGAGCAGCACCTTGGCGCCCGCCTCCTCGGCGATCTTGACGAGCTCGGCATAGTAGCCGGCATCGACGCCACGCGGCAGCGAGCCCGAAAGCGTCACAACGTCCGCCTTCGCCGCGAGCTCGGCGAACTTGGCCGTAAAGGCCTCGAGCTCGGCCGGGGCGATCTGCGGGCCGCTCTCCAGCAGCTCGGTCTGATTACCCTCGTGCAGAATATTCAGGCAAATGCGCGTCTCACCGGCGATGGGCACAAAGTCGTTCTTGACGCCGTCGGCATCCATAAGCTCGGCCATATAGGCACCCATGTGGCCGCCAAGCAGACCAGTCGCGAGCACGTCGTCTCCCAGTTGCAGCAGCACGCGGCTCACGTTGAGGCCCTTGCCGCCAGCGGTCTTTTCGGGCGTCACACGGTTAACGTCGTCAATGACCAGCTTGTCGAGTTGATAGCGCGTATCGATCGACGGGTTCATGGTAACGGTCAGAATCATGTTGAACTCCTGTTTCCGGGGCACGACACGCGCAGCCCCAAACATACGATAGCTCGTTAAAGGATCTCGATCTCAAAACCGCGAGTGACGGTCTCCCCCGGCTTGGCAACCAGGCAGCCACGCTTGTGCTCCAGAATATCGTCCTCGTCGGAGCAGGTGGACAGGCCGCCCCACGGTTCCACGGCCACAAAGTCGCCCTCGGGCTTGCTCCACACAATCAGGTATGGCATATCAGGGAACGTCAGGCGCACGCCCTTGTCCTCGGTTTTCTTGGTCAGCGTAACCACGCGACTGTCGAGCACGTCAAAGATGGTCTCCGCGAAGTCGAAGAGTTCGTGGGTCAGCGGCAGGTTCTGACCGATCATGGGGTTCTTGCTGCGATGCTCGACATCAATCAGGCCCGTCGAGGGAACGGCAGTACAGAGCTCGGCGGCCTCACGCTGATCAAAACGAAGCTCATAGTCGTCATAGGACTCGTCCTCGTCGAGCGGGCACTTAAAGCCGGGGTGGCCACCCACAAAAAACGGCATGTCCTCGGTGCCCTCATTGGTCACCTCGTACGACACGGCCACCTTTTCCGAATCGATCGTGTAACGAGCAACAATCTTAAACGGATACGGATACTGCTCGAGCAGCTCGGCGTGGTCGGCAGAGCTTAGGCTCAGCGCAACCATGTTGTCACCCTGCTCCTCGAGCTTCCACTCCTGCTTGCGGGCAAAGCCGTGGCGGGCAAGCTTGACCTCGCGGCCGCCCATGGTCATCGCGCGACCGTCACGAAGGCCGCCGCAGATCGGGAAGCAAATGGGTGCCTGGCCCGACCAGACCGCCGGGTCACCCTGCCACAGGTACTCACGGCCGTTGGCCGCAATAGAAGTGAACGACCCGCCCGCCGTGCTCAACGCCACACGAATCAAACCGTTATCAAGAACAAACTCCATAGGAGCCTTCCCTTTCTTACGACAGCCCGCCAAGTCAATAGGGCTGATAGAAAACCGGCCCGCGCCCCCTCACAGAAACGCGAGCCGTCAATTGAAAAGCTGCAGAATGCCGGGTACCGCCAAAACGAAGCGCACAAGCTCAGCAAGCAAACGTGTTATCGGAGCAACTTGCCATACCAGAACGCTTCGCAACAACAGCGGTAACCCCACAGGTCACTCAGACATCAGCGAGAAGCCAGCTGGCGAGGCAAGGTGCCGTGAAGCGAGACGGCATTGACCTTCTGGTCATGCCGTCGAAGCTGAGCGGCAGATTGCCCGCCAGATGGCTTCGCAGCGTCGACCGGTCCGGCGTTTGTTAAAACGCCGGATACCCGCTAGTCATGGTATTCGCCGCGGTCCCACTTCTCGAGGAACTCGTCAAAGAAGTGCGGGTCAGCCTGAGCCTCAGCGTCGGCCTTATTGCAGGCATCGATCTTGGCAATCAGGGCATCGTGCTCGGGGGTCTTCTCGTAGGGCTCCTCCAGGAAGGCAAGCATGATATCGGCCATCAGGAACTCGCCTGTGATCTTGCCGCCAAAGCCCACGATGTTGGCGTTGAGCTCGCGACGGGCATACAGGGCAGAGGTCATGTCGCGAACCAGGGCGCAGCGGGCGCCGGGAACCTTGTTGACGGCGTTGGTGATGCCGATGCCGGTGCCGCACAGGGCCACGCCAAAGTCGGCCTTGCCGCTGGCAACAGCCTCGCCCACGGCCTTACCGTAGATGGGATAGTGCGTACGGGTGTGGCTGTAGGTGCCGCAGTCAAGCACCTTGTAGCCAGCCTGCTCCAGGCGGTCGGCCAGATAGATCTTCTCGTCCGTAACGATATGGTCGCAACCGATTGCTATGGTCTTCTTCATCAGAACGTCCTTTCGTCTGAATTCACAAGTTGAGGTAGAAGTTCGAGTTCTCGGTGGCTCTCGTTAGGCCATCTTGTTGAGCATGTCGACACGGATCTGGTGACGGCCGCCGGCGTACTGGGCGCGCAGGAACTCGCGGGCGATCTTCTTGGCGACCTCGGTGCCCACAACGCCCGGGCCCATGGTGACCATGCGCGAGCCGTTGTGCTCGCGGGTCATGTAGGCGGAACGCTCGTCGGAAATGTTGGCGACGACCATGCCCTTAATCTTGACGGCGGCCATATAGGAGCCGACGCCATACTTATCGAATGCGAAGCCCTGGGAATCCTTGTGCTCCAGCAGGTCCTTGGCAACGGCGGTCGCGGAATCAACAAAGTCCGCGGCAGGGGTCTCGGAATAGTCGACGACCTCGTGACCGTCGGCGATGAGCATCTCCTTGATGGACTCCTTCATCGACATACCGTCGGCATCGGAAGCGATTACAACCCTCATGACATCCTCCTTGAGAGATACGCAGGTGCGTAGTTTCTGTTTGGAAGTGTTGAATCGCGTTCAGGTCCGGGCATCTGAATGTGCGGTTCTTCACTGTTCATGTTTATTTGAACACATTCGAACATCAACTGCAACAACTATTTGTTTATCTTTGTTCTTTTTTGAACAAATACCATTCACGAATGATTGCTGACCGTTTGGGTCTGGCGCGGACGTAGCGACCATGTGTTCAGCAAACAAAAGGGCGGCCGAGAACGTGTCTCGGCCGCCCTTCTTACGGTTGATCTTCCGCAGATCGCGTTGCCGCCTACTCAGACTGCCCGCTCTTCTTGGCATGTTTGGACGGAGCGCTCAAGAAACGACCCTTCAGATAGTTCGCGGGACCGGAGATATCGATCCCCAGCAGCACGTGTCCTAGCCATAGGAATGCCACGAGCACCAGTAGAGGAATCACACACGAGGTCACGATCATCACGATGACGCCTTCGATCAGATCGGTCACCTGCCGCACGATCTCGTCGGTCATCTGCTTGGCACCACTGGTTACCGACGTGACGAGGCCCGAGGCACCGTCGGCAAGCTGCTCAAGCACGTTCTTGGACTCTGCGGTTTCGGTCTTTTTCTTGCTCGTTTTGGAGCTATCGCTATCTGCCGCACTCGCAGCGTCGGCCGCCTTTTGCTCGCTCGTCTCGATGCTCACTCGATACGTTTCGTCGACCTTCTGCGACACCCATACGCTCGCGGGCACAAGCGCCATGCCGATCATGGCGACCACCAGCACGCGAGTCGCCACGCGGCGCAGGACGGCGCTCGTGCTCCAGCGCCCGTGAATGCCGAGCGACACCGCAAAGAGCACCAACGCAAACGGGATTAAGATGCCCAAGCCAACCGACCACAAAATCGTGAGCAAATATTTCTCGAGGTAGAGCACGGCGAGCACGATGCCCAAGTTACCCGAAAGCTGTGCGAGCTGCTCGGCAACCGGCGTTCCCGTATCTCCAGGCAGCGCGGTAATGCCCGCAGACAGCGCCACGCACGAGGTCGTGAGCGCCAGTACGTTGCCTTTCTTTTGGTCGATGACCTCGATGGTGGAGTCCCAAGTCTTGGTATCGGCAAAGTGTGGGCGTGCGACAAATCCCGACAGCAACGCCAGCACCACGAGCGCAACGATAAAGCCAATCTGCAGCTTTTTGTTTGCGCACACGACATCGGACAGGCTGGGCTGCAGCTCGGTTACCGTCGTGTGCTCGGTTATCTGGACAGGACGCCCATGAGCCATCTCGTGCGCGTCTCTTTTTTGTATTGACCCGTTATCCGGCATTTGGATACCTCCTCAGTCCGGCCTGTATTGCGGTGGAAAGTATACCCACCCATCGAAAAACTGAACGGCAGGAGGTGCAACAGGCTGCTGCATGATCCGCCCGCCATGAAATGGGCCCATCTACTACGTTTAACCGCCCATCCCCGACCATGCCACAAAGCGGAAAAACAAAACCGCAGGTAGAAGTCCTGCGGTTTTTCATGAAACGCGGGTGTGTTCGAGGGTATCGGGTTAAACGTAGTAGATGAGCCAGTTTCGTGGCGAGCGCTGCCAACCGATCCTCCGGGGACGGGAAAAGCGGGTCATTTGGGGCTGTCGGCCCCTATTTCGCCGCAACCTAGATAGGTGAGATACAGAAAAACCCTGCCGCGGATAGCGGCAGGGTTTTTGGAAGGGGACGAGGTTGTGCGAGCTCGTTAGGCGAGCTTGGCCTCGAGCTCAGCGATGCGCTTGTAGGCATCGATGGTAAAGCGGGCCTGCTTCTCCAGGATCATAGTGGTCATGAGAGTGTCCTGAGCGTGAGCCATGATGAAGGTCATCTCCATCTCGCCGCCGCCGGCCTCCTGCGAAAGCAGCTTGGTCTGCGTGTCATGGGCGCCGATAAGTGCATCGCTGGCATCCTTGTGCAGCTGTTCGGCCTTCTCAAAATCACCCTCGCGAGCAGCATCGAGCGCTGCAAGCAGATCGGTCTGGGCGTCACCTGCGTATGCGACAATCTCGAATCCAACCATCGAGATTTCTTCTTTGGTTGCCATATTGCGTTCCTTTCACATATGAACCAATCGAGAGCATCGCGTCCGGGCATACGCGCTGCGTTCTGTATGGCAGAAACATTAACATTCAAACAAAAAAGAACAGCGCAAAACGTAATTTCAAGCTATGAACGGTCATTTTTCGCCCGTGAACGGTTTTTAAACCAATCTGAACAATATCGAACACAGTTAGCGGCAACCCAAACAGGTCCGCCTCTAGCGTACATCGCGCACCGTATCGCCCTCTACGAGCACGCCGGGGATCAGCATGTGCTCCACGCCAGACGCAACCCCCTCGGCACCGGCGATCTTGTCGACCGCCCACATGCCGACACGCCTGTTGTTAAAGCGCACCGTGGTCAGGCGACGGTCGGGCACGATGTCGCCCAGGCTGTCGTCAACACCCACTACGCTCACGTCCTGGGGCACGCGTTTCCCGCGCGACTCGAGCCCGCGAATGCAGCCGTAGGCCATGGCATCGTTGGAAGCATAGATGGCGGTACAGGTCGGATCGTACGCTAGAGCCTGACCGGCAGCATATCCGCTCTGTGCCGTCCAATCGCCACGGACGAGTCGCGGCGGCTCAATACCATGTGCGCGCAGTGTCTCACGCCAGCCTTCCTCGCGCTGCATGCCCGAAAGCGAGCGCTCGGGGCATGAGATAAAGTGCACGGTCTTGTGCCCCTGCTCCAACAAGTACTCGACCACCTGGCGCGAGCAATCGAACTGGTCGTTATCGACCGTTGAACAGAGCGGGTGCTCCAGCATGGTAACGAGCACCGTCTGCATGCCGGGCAGCGGCTCGAAGGTGCCAAAGTCCGCCGGCATGCGATTCATGATCACAACCATGCCATCCACCGGCAGCGCGCTCATGCGCGACGATGCACTCTCGAGGGTATACGGATGCCCGTCTACTTTAGTTAGGGTGATGGCATAGCCATGTTTGTCGGCCGCGGCGGCAAAGCCCTCCATGCGGTCGAGGTTGCCGGTGCCGGTAATGTTGAACATGGCGACGCCGACGGTCTTAAACTTGCCGCGGCGCAGCGATCGACCGGCAAAATTGGGTCGATACCCCAGCTCGCGCATGGCGGCACGCACGCGCTCCTTGGTCTCGGGGCGCACGCTGGGCGAATCGTGCACGGTGCGCGAGACCGTCTGCTCCGAGACGCCCGCGAGACGCGCCACGTCCTTAACGGAAATCGATTTTTTAACAGCGGCCATAGGTCGATCTTTCTATGTCAACGATGCCATTGGCGGCACCCTACGCAGTCAAATGAACGCCTTCAAGTATATCCAACACCTCCCCCACAATACGTTTACCACCCAAAACCTACCGTTCACCGACAATCTTGCTTCCCCGAACGGCTTTTGTCGCCCAAATGTTAACGTTGCCATTGCGCAACCACAGAGCCACCGGGCGGCTCAAACGTTTACGCGTAAGGAATCGATGGTTCGCAGGCACAGGAACCACTGGTTCGCGTCTTTTTTTGTGTCGCAAAATGGCAACGTCAACATTTTGGCAACCGAACGCCAAAAGCTACCATCGTTGCTAACCCACCGACTCTTAGGAGCTTTGCATGGAGCAACTCATCGCCATCATCGAAAAGGGCCAGCCCTTTTTCAACGCGATCGCCCGCAACAAGTACCTCAAGGCGATCCGCGACGGCTTTATCTCCGTCATCCCCATCATCATCTTCTCGTCCATCTTCTGCCTGGTAGCCTCGGTCCCCAACATCTGGGGTTTCTATTGGCCCGATGACATCAACAACGCCCTGTGGAAGTGCTACAACTACTCCATGGGCATCCTGGCCATCGCCTGTGCCGCCACCACGGCCAAGCACTTCGCCGACGCCCAGAACCGCGACCTGCCCAAGAACAACCAGATCAACTTTATCTCGTGCATGTGCGCGGCCATCATCGGCTTCTTGCTCCTTTCGAGCGACACGATCGCCACGGACGCCGCCAGCGGCTTCAACACCACCTATCTTGGTTCCAAGGGCCTGCTAACCGCCTTCATCGCTGCGTTTGTGACCGGCATCATCTACAAGTTCTTCATCAAGCGCAACATCACCGTCAAGATGCCCGAGCAGGTTCCGCCCAACATCTCGCAGACCTTTAAGGACATCATCCCCTTCTCCGTCTGCATCACCGTCTTTTGGGTCTTTGATATCGTCTTCCGTGCTGCCTTTGGCTTCTGCTTTGCCCAGGGCGTCATCCAGGTGTTCCAGCCCCTGTTCACCGCCGCCGACGGCTACATCGGCCTCGCTGTGATCTACGGCGCTATGAGCCTCTTCTGGTTCGTGGGCGTCCACGGCCCCTCGATCGTCGAGCCCGCCATCGCCGCCGCCCTCGTCGCCAACATGACCGACAACCTGGCTGCGTTCCAGGCCGGCCAGCACGCTTCCGCTGTCCTGACCCAGGGCGCCCAGTACTTCGTCGTCTGCATGGGCGGCACCGGTGCCACGCTCGTCCTGGTCTTCATGTTCTGCTTCCTGGCCAAATCCCAGGAGATGCGCGCCGTCGGTAAGGCCGCCATCGTCCCGGTCTGCTTTGCTGTCAACGAGCCGCTGCTGTTCGCCGCGCCCATCGTGCTCAACCCCGTCTTCTTTGTCCCGTTTGTTTTTGCCCCGATCGCCAACATCTGGATCCTCAAGATCTTTATCGACTTCTTGGGCATGAACGGCTTTATGTACACCCTGCCCTGGACCGTCCCCGGCCCCATCGGCACCATCATGGGCTTGGGCTTCCAGCCGCTCGCCTTTGTGATGCTCGCCCTCATCCTGGTCGTCGACTTTGTCCTGTACTACCCGTTCTTCCGTGCCTATGACGCCCAGAAGTGCGCCGAGGAGGCCGAGATCTCCCAGGAGGAGCTCGCCGCCAAGAACGCCGAGAAGGCCGCCAAGCTCAACGATGCCTTTCAGGGCAAGGCTGACGCCAAGAGCGTTGCCGCCGGCGCTGCTGCCGAGGCCGTGAAGGCCGACGCCCCTGCCGCTTCTGCAGCACCCGCTGCCGAGGCAACGACCGCCAGCGACCTCAACGGCAAGCGCGTGCTCGTGCTCTGCCAGGGCGGCGGAACCTCGGGTCTGCTCGCCAACGCGCTGGCCAAGGCTGCCAAGGAGCGCGGCATCAATCTTGAGACCGCTGCCGAGGCATATGGCAACCACGTGGACATGCTCCCCGACTTTGACCTGGTCGTCCTGGCCCCGCAGGCCGCCAGCTACCTGGCCGACCTGCAGAAGGACTGCGAGCGCGTGGGCAACAAGTGCGTCGCCTGCCGCGGTAAGCAGTACATCGAGCTCTCCCAGAACGGCGACAAGTCTCTCGCCTTCGTCTCCGAGCAGCTTTCGAAGTAAGTAACGCTCAGGGCCAGCCGACCATCCAAGACCGGCTGGCCCTTCGATTTAGACGATTGGATCATCATGTCCGTTAATCCTGCTAGCGTCACCAATCCGCCTGCGCAGTTTCCCGAGGACTTTGTCTTTGGCGGCGCCACTGCTGCCTACCAGGTAGAGGGCGAGACCCGCACTCACGGTAAGGGCAAGGTTGCCTGGGACGACTTTCTGGAAGCCCAAGGCCGTTTCTCCCCCGATCCCGCTTCGGACTTCTACAACCAGTACCCCGTCGATCTGGAGCTGTGCGAGGAGTTTGGCATCAACGGCATTCGCCTCTCCATTGCCTGGAGCCGCATCTTCCCCAACGGCACCGGCGAAATCAACCCCGAGGGCGTCCAGTTCTACCACGATCTCTTCGCCGAGTGCCATAAGCACCATGTTGAGCCGTTCGTCACGCTGCATCACTTTGACACGCCGCTTCCCCTCTTTGAGAAGGGCGACTTCCTCAACCGCGAGACCATCGATGCCTTTGTGGACTTTGCCACCTTCTGCTTTAAGGAGTACGCCGACCAGGTGACCTACTGGTTCACCTTTAACGAGATCTGGGCCGACGCCTCCAACACCTACATCGAGGGTACCTTCCCCGGCGGCGTCAAAGCTCATCTGGCCGAGGCCTTCCAGTGCGAGCACAACATGATGCTCGCCCACGCCAAGGCCGTGCTGGCCTTCCACAACGGCGGTTTTAAGGGCAAGATCGGCGTCATTCAATCGCTGGAGTTTAAGTATCCGCTCAACGAGAACGACCCCGCCGACATCAAGGCCGCCAATAACGAGCACGTGCTGCAGAACCAGTTCTTGCTCGACGCCACCTTCCGCGGGGACTATGCTCCCGACACCCTCGAGTGCGCCAACCGCCTGGCTGCCGTCTCGGGCGGCGCCATCGAGATCCTGGACGATGATCTGGAAATCATGCGCGAGGCTGCGCTCTACAACGATTACCTGGGTGTCAACAACTACCAGTGCCGCTTCCTCAAGGCTTACGACGGCGAGAACGACCTGCACCACAACGGTACGGGCGAGAAAGGCACCGGCCGCTGGCGCGTTAAGGGTATTGGCGAGCATGTGAACAAGCCCGGCATCCCCACCACCGACTGGGACTGGATTATCTATCCCGAGGGCCTGTTCGATCTGCTCGTCTACATTAAGCAGCGCTACCCCAACTACAAGCAGATCTTCATCACCGAGAACGGCATGGGCTACAAGGACCCCTACAAGGACGGTTTTGTGGACGACCAGCCGCGCATCGACTACATCGAGCAGCACCTGCGCTGGTTGCTCAAGGCCATGGAGGTGGGCGTCAACGTGGGCGGCTACTTCCTGTGGAGCCTGCAGGATCAGTTCTCTTGGACCAACGGCTACAACAAGCGCTATGGCTTCTTCTACGTAGACTTTGAAACCCAGAAGCGCACGCCCAAGGCAAGCGCCTACTGGTACAAGCACGTGGCGCAGACCCGTCGTCTGGACTAGCGGCTGGCGGGGTCGCCTGCCCACATAACCTGTCCCCATTTCTCAGCCGGGGGCGGCACGTCACACGGCGCGCCGCCCCCGGCCTTTTTTGGGCGGTTCGGGGGCCGCTTGTCTCAATCTGTAACATCTAGCCGAGTTTTTGGGTCCAAGCTGTTACAGATTGAGACGAACAGGATTGCTCTTTCCGAAGAATCTAAATCTGTAACACGTAGCCCGCTTTTGACCGTCTACCTGTTACAAATCGAGACAGACGGAGTAGGACCTAACCCCGTATGTCCCTAACAGTCGAGCGTTCGACCAGCGTGCTCGGCACATAAATCGCCTCGATAGACGAGCTCTCTCCAATCGCCGCCTCAAACGCAAGCTTACCGACACCGCGCAAATCAAATCGCAGCGTCGTCAGCCGATTGTGAGGAACAAGTCCCTCGAGTGCGTCGTCGATACCAACCACGCTCACGTCGTCGGGCACGGACAGGCCCGCGTTCTCGAGCGCGGCGATAACGCCCAGCGCCATCTGGTCATTTGCCGCAAGCACGGCAGTCGGCGTCTGCGACCCGCCGGCAAGCACCTCGGCCGCAATCCGCTCGCCCATGGCGTACCCACTGTCCGCACTCCAATCGCCACGCAGCATCGGAGCGGCATCGACATGAGCACGACCCAGCGTATCGCGCCAACCGGCCTCACGAAAACGCGAGGAAATCGAGTTTTCCGGACCCGCCACAAACCGCATATTCGAGTGACCATGTTCCAGCAGATAATTGGTCAACAGCTCGCACGAACCATACTGGTCGGAGTCGATCGTCGTGCAGCGCGGATGCGCATACATGGACAGGATGACCGTTCGCACTCCCGGCTGGGGAACAAACTCCTCAAAATCGGGAGCCATGCGGTTCATGTTGAGAATCATGCCGTCGACGGGTCGCTCGACCATGCGGCGCGAGGCATCGGCAAGTGCATAGGGCTTGTCGCCGCCCATCTCGATCATAGTGACGGCAAAATCATGCTCGCGCGCCGCTTGCATGATACCCTCGAGCGTCGCCAGGTTACCGACACGTGTGATGTTGTACATGCACAGGCCAATAGAACGATACGACCCGCCGCGCAACGCCGCTCCAGCAAAATTGGGACGAAAGCCCAGCTCTTCCATGGCGGCCAGCACACGCTTGCGCGTCTTTTCCGTCACGTTGGGCATACCGTTGACCACGCGAGACACAGTCTGGCGGCTCACGCCAGCGAGCGCCGCAACCTCTGCCGCGCTCGCCGAACGACCATTCCTTGTCTGCTGATCCATGCCTTCCACGCTAACCTGCTTCCCAACTATTCCCCGCGCCCATGGCGCATCGTACATACATTGATAACGTGCTCATGATACCCGAGCCATATACCACAACATGAAAACTTCTGTCAATCAAAACCGCTTACCGAACAAATACAACCGTTCGCAGCTGTTTGAAGTTGTTTTGTTTCTATACATCCCAGCCGGATGTTAACGTGCTCATTGTCAAATGTTCACGTGCTCATTTTGGTTCTAATCATTTTAAGATAGTGTTTATCGGGCTTTTTCACCGCTGAACGCTAACCAGGGAGCCTCCTGAGCGCAAACGCACAATATCGAACAGCGAGACGAGAGGATGTATGCATATGTCTTTGCTAAACCGCGTACAGCAGCTGCCGAAGGGCTTTGTTTGGGGCGCCGCAACCGCCGCGTACCAAACGGAAGGTTCCACGAAGGTGGCAGGCAAGGGTAAGACCATGTGGGACGATTACCTTGTCGCCCAGGGTCGCTTTTTGCCCGACCCGGCCAGTGATTTCTACAACCGCTACGAGGAGGATATCCGCCTTTCTGCCGAGCATGGACTCAACGCCATTCGTGTGTCCATCGCCTGGACCCGCATCTTCCCCAACGGCGACGATGCCGAACCCCTCGCCGAGGGCGTTAAGCACTACCACGAGCTGTTCGCCTGCTGCAAAAAGTATGGCGTCGAGCCCTATGTGTCCCTGCATCACTTTGACTCCCCCGCCGCCCTGTTCAACCAGGGCGACTGGCTCAACCGCAAGACCGTCGACGCCTATGTGCGCTATGCCGAGTTCTGCTTCCGCGAGTTCCGCGAGGTCAAGAATTGGTTCACCATCAACGAGCTCATCAGCCTCTCGCACTCCCAATACATCCAAGGCAACTTCCCGCCCAACCATCACTTTGATGTGACGAGCGGCATCCAGAGCCAGCACAACGAGCTCGTTGCCCACGCCCGCGCCGTCAACCTGTATAAGGATCTTGACGAGACCGAGCACCTGGGCGGACGCATTGGCATGGTCAACGTCCTGACGCCGGCATATCCTGCCACCGACTCGCCCGCCGACCAGCACGCCGCCGACCTGTACAACGCCTTCTACACCGACTTCATCATGGACGGCGCCTTCCTGGGTCACTACTCCGCGCGCACCCTCTCACTCATCAACGAGATTCTGCGTGCCAACAACGCCACGCTTACGGTTGAGGACAGCGACATGGAGGAGCTCGCCAAGGCGGCGCCCCGCAACGATATGTTCGGCCTCAACTACTATCAGTCGGCGTTTATCGCCGCCTACGATGGCGAGTCCACCAACAGCTTTAACGGCACCGGAGACAAGGGCACCTCGTGCTTTAAGTTTAAGGGCGTCGGGCAGCAGGTCGATATGCCGGGTATCCCCACCACCGACTGGGATTGGCTCATCTACCCGCAAGGCCTCTACGACACGCTCAAGCACATCAGCGCCACCTATCCCAACCTCCCCGTCATCTATATCACCGAAAACGGCCTGGGCCACAAGGACCCCGAGCCCGACGCAAACGGCATCGTCGCCGATCCCGAGCGCATCGACTTTGTCGACCAGCACATGGAGAAGGTGCTCCAGGCGCGCGCCGAGGGCGTCGACGTCCAGGGCTACTTTATCTGGAGCCTGCAGGACCAGTTCTCGTGGGCCAACGGCTATAACAAGCGCTACGGCCTGTTCTACATCGACTTCGACACGCAAAAACGCTACATCAAGCAGTCGGCACTCTGGTACAAGGAGCTCGCCGACACTATGGCGGACGCGCAGTAGCGCATCGCCTCGCTTTCCCCCGAGAAGGGAGCGGCCCTATGCGATACAAACCCAGCCGCTCCCCTCTCTCCCCCTGGGACCGACCCCGCCTGCACCCGGGCTTTTAGCAAGCGGGAGACCATATAGGTTTTCAACGTCCATGCCATTAAGATTTCATGCAAAGAGGAGCGTGAACTATGGAATCGATCGTTAAGTTCTTGGAGAAAGGTCAGCCGTACTTCGACAAGGTCTCTAAGAACATCTACCTTCAGGCCATTAAAGACGGCTTTTTGGCAGCAATGCCCATCATCCTGTCTTCTTCTGTCTTCCTGCTTATTTCGACCCTGCCGGGCGTTGTCGCCACGGTCGGCGGCTTTACGCTGCCCGACTGGTGGAACGTCGACGTCGTGAACTTCTGCAACAAGGTTTACAACTTCACGATGGGCGTCGTGGGCATCATGGTCGCCGGCACCACCGCAAGCGCGCTGACCGGCTCCAAGAACCGCCGCATGCCTGCCGGCAAGGCCATCAACGCCACGAGCACCATGGTCGCCGCCATGTGCGCTATGCTCATCTTGGCCGTTACCCAGACGAGTGCCAAGATCGACGGCGCCGATGTCTCGGTGTTCTTTACCGACAACATGGGCACCAAGGGCCTGCTGAGCTCCTTTGTCGCCGCATTTGCCACGGTCAACATCTATGCCTTCTGCATTAAGCGAGACATCACCATCAAGCTGCCCAAAGAAGTCCCCGGCGCCATCGCCCAGAACTTCCGCGACATCTTCGCCTTCAGCTTCTCCATCCTGTTTGTCGCCGTCATCGACGTTATCTGCCGCACCTGCTTGGCCGTCCCGTTTGCCAACGTCATCTCCACGCTGGTGAGCCCGCTGTTCGCCGCTGCCGATTCCTACGCCGGCCTCGCCCTCATCTGGTTCATGATCCCGCTGTTCTGGTTCATGGGCATCCACGGCCCCTCGGTCGTTAAGCCTGCCCTCAACGCCGCGCTGTTTGGCAACATCACCACCAACCTCGCCACGCTGCAGGCCGGCGGTCACCCCGCCCTCGCCCTGACCGAGAACTTCGGTAACTACATCGGCGAACTCGGCGGCACCGGCGCCACGTTCATTGTCCCGATCATCTTCCTGCTCTTTATGCGCTCCAAGCAGCTCAAGGCCGTCGGCAAAGCCTCTGTCGTACCCGTGATGTTCGCCGTCAACGAGCCGCTGCTGTTCGCCGCGCCCATCATCCTCAACCCGTACTTCCTGATCCCGTTCCTGTTTGCCCCCGTGGCCAACGTCCTCATTGGTAAGTTCTTCATCGACTTTTTGGGCATGAACGGCTTTATCTATGCCATGCCGTGGGCACTCCCCGGACCGATCGGCACCTTCATCGACACCAACTTCCAGCCGATCTCTCTGGTCCTGGTTGTCGTCCTGCTGGTCGTTGACTTCTTGATCTACTACCCATTCTGCAAGGCCTACGACAACGTCCTGTGCAAGCAGGAGGCCGAGACCCTGGCCGAAGAAGAGGCCGAGGAGACCAAGGCCGTCAAGACCGCTGCCGCCCCCGCCGTTGAGGCTCCTGTTGTCGAGACCGCTTCTGCCACCGAGGCCTCCGCAGCTCCGTCCGCCCTTAAGGGCAAGGATCTGAGGGTTCTGGTTCTGTGCGCTGGCGCCGGCACCTCTGCACTGCTCGCCAACGCGCTTAAGGAAGGCGCCGACGAGCTGGGCATCGACATTACCGCCAACGCCGGTGCCTACGGCAGCCACTACGCCATCATGGACCAGTACAACGTCATCGTCCTGGCTCCGCAGGTTCGCACCTATTACAACGAGATGAAGGCCGACACCGACCGCCTGGGCATCACGCTGCTGTCGCCCAAGGGCAAACAGTACATCGACCTCACTAAGGATCCCAAGGGCGCCGTCGCCTGGATCGAGGAAAACCTCGAGGCATAAGACGCTGACACCACCTGCCGCTTGCAGACAATAAATGGCCCGTGCATCGATGTGTGATGCGCGGGCCATTTTGTTTAGACCGCACCCGTCCTCCTGTTCATCTCAATCTGTAACATCTAGCCGAGTTTTTCGGTCCAAGCTGTTACAGATTTAAACGAACGGGCGGCCCGGGCCGAACAATCTCGATCTGTAACATGTAGACCACTTTTGACCGTCTAGTTGTTACAGATCGAGACAAATGGAATAGACGGGGCCGAATTCTCTAAATCTGTAACAACTAGCTGAGATTTTCGGCCCTACCTGTTACAGATTGAGATGAACGAGCCGAGCACGTCTACGCCCGCAGGTCTTTCACGCTGGAACGCTCGACCAACACGCCCGAGACGAGCGTACGGCTTCTGGAGCTCGGGGCTTCCAGACCTGCGACGACCTCGTTAAGCGCACGGATGCCCAGCTCGCGGTGACGGAACTTCACTGACGTCAGAATCGAGTTGGGAATCGTCTTGTAGAGTTCGTCGTCAAAGCCGATCACGGACACGTCATCGGGCACCCTGAGCCCTCTGTCACGCAGAGCCATCATCACGCCGTTGGCCATGCAGTCGTTAGCAGCGAGGACCGCCGTGCAATCGGGTTTATCGGCAAGCACAAGGCCCGCGGCATAGCCACTATCCGCATTCCAATCGCCCTGCAGAGGCTCGGGCGGCTCAATGCCACGCGCCTCGAGTGCCGCACGCCAACCTTTCATACGACACTGGCTCGACAGCGACTCTTTCTTACCAGAGACGAAGTACACGTTCTTGTGCCCGCGATTCAAGAAGTACTCGCACGCCATGCGCGCACCACCCTCTTGATCGTCACTGACGGTAGAGCAGGTAGGATGCTCCATCGGCGTGATAATCACCGTCTTTAGGTCCTTCGGTGCCTCAAACGTATCGAAATCATCGACCATCTGACGCAGGTTGAAAATCATGCCGTCGACGGGAAGCTGCGACATCCTACGCGCCGCTTCGGCAAGGGTCATCTTCTCCCCCGCCCGCTTTTTGATCATCGTGAGAGCAAAGCCTCGCTCTTCGGCGGCATCGGCGATACCGTCAATCATGTCCACGGCGCCGCCCGACAAGTGAAACAGCACCACGCCGATGCACCCGTAACGGCCCAACTTGAGTGAACGCGCGGCAAAGTTGGTTCGAAACCCGAGCGCCTCCATTGCGGAATGGACCCTATCGCGCGTCGACTCGCGCACGCTATCGGGCTCGTTGATCACGCGCGACACCGTCTTGAGAGAAACGCCCGCGGCAACTGCCACATCGTTCATTGAGACATTTTTCTTGTCCATCGTTGCCACTACTTCTCCAGTCGGTTATGCATCACTTGTTTTTTGCGTTCTAGCATACACTACCTGCCTGATTGATAAATCAACCGTTTACCGAACAATATCGACCGCTCACCCGTATATCCTTGTTGCTCTTCCAAAAATGTCTTACGTTGTCATTAACGAAATGACAACGTTGTCATTTCGCAATGCCTTCCTCAAGCAGGAAGGTTTCCGGGCAGTCCTGACCATCCATCGACGACCAGTTCCATCCACATGCATCGCGCATCAAGCAGCAAAGGAGCTCTATGGACGCCATCGTAAAGATGCTCGAAAAGCATCAACCGTTCTTTGAGAAGATCTCGAGGAACATCTACCTCCAGGCCATCAAGGACGGATTTCTTGGGTGCATGCCCATTGTCCTCACCTCTTCGATCTTCCTGCTAATTGCCACCCTTCCTGGCGTAGTTGGCATCACGCTGCCCCAGCCGCTCATCGACTGGTGCAACAAGCTGTACAACTTCACCATGGGTGTCATGGGCATCATGGTTGCCGGCACCACTGCCAAGAACTTCACGGCATCCATGAACCGTCGCATGCCCGCCGGCAAAGTGCTCAACGACGGCTCCACCATGGTGGCCGCCCAGTGCAGCATGCTGCTGCTCGCCGTTACGCAGTTCACCACCAAGCTCGACGGCTCCGAGCTTTCGGTCTTCGACTGCACCAGCATGGGTACGCGCGGTCTGTTCTCGGCCTATATCGCCGCGTTCATTACCGTGTGGGTCTATAAGTTCTGCGTCTCGCGCGATCTGACCATTAAGCTGCCCAAGGAGGTCCCGGGCGCCATCGCTCAGAACTTCCGCGACATCATCCCCTTTGGCGGCGCCGTCATCATCTGCGGCATCATCGATGTCGTCGTGCGCAACCTCATGGGCGTTCCGTTCTCCGAGCTGCTTATCAAACTGCTCTCCCCGCTCTTTACCGCTGCAGAAACCTATCCCGGCCTTATCCTTATCCAGGCAGCCACCGCGTTCTTCTGGTTCATCGGCGTCCACGGCCCCTCGATCGTCCAGCCGGGCATCGACCCCATCCGTCTTGCCAACCAGGCCGAGAACCTGCAGGTTCTGCTGGCAGGCGGCCACCCCGCCCACTCCCTCACCTTTAACATGTCGCTCGTGGGTGAGTTCGGCGGCACCGGCGCCACCTTCATCGTGCCGCTTCTGCTGATTCTCTTTATGAAGTCCAAGCAGCTCAAAGCCGTCGGTAAGGCCTCGATTGTTCCTGTTGCCTTCGCCGTCAACGAACCGCTGCTCTTTGGCGCGCCGATGATCCTTAACCCCTACATGCTCATCCCTTTTGTTGCCGCCGGTTGCGTCAACGTGAGTGTTGCCAAGTTCTTTATCGATAACGTGGGCATGAACGGCTTCTCCTTCGTGGTGCCTTGGGCCACCCCCGCCCCCATCGGTATTTTCATCACCACGAACTTCCAGCTTATCGCTCTGGTATTTGTCGCAATCATCATCTTGCTGGACGCCATCATCTATCTGCCGTTCTTGAAGGCATACGATAAGCTGCTCTGCGACCAGGAGGCAGAGCGCGCCGCCGAGCTGGGCCTCGAGTCCAATGGCGCCGCTGCCATCGCCGCCAACGCCCCTGCACCCGCTGTCGAGCAGACTACCGCTTCCGTCGAGCCGACCGCCGCTGCCGCCGACAGCAAGCCTGTCGCCGATCAGCCCGAGCCCGCCGCCGACGCATCCGCCAAGAAGGATGTCGACGGTCTGAAGGTCCTCGTCCTGTGCGCCGGCGCCGGCACCTCTGCCATGCTTGCCAATGCCATCAAGGAAGGTGCCGCGCAGACCGGAGAGAACATCGCTTCCTCTGCCGGCGCTTATGGCCAGCACACTGCCATCATGGATCAGTACGACGTCATCGTGCTCGCCCCGCAGGTCCGTAGCTACTACAACGACATGAAGGCCGACACCGATCGCCTGGGCATTAAGCTGCTCGCCCCGCGCGGTAAGGAATATATCGACCTTACTCGCGACCCCGCCGGCGCCATCAAGTGGCTCCGCGAGAACCTCGACTAGTTTCCTCCCTCTGTTGGTGCCCGGACCCCCAGTTCGGGCACCTCTCCCTATTCGTATCCCACAGAAAGGATGACTCATGAACAACCCCATGCAGTTCCCCGACGGCTTTGTGTTTGGCGGCGCCACCGCCGCTTACCAGGTTGAGGGCGAGACCCGCACGCACGGCAAGGGCAAAGTGCCCTGGGACGATTTCCTGGCTGCTCAGGGTCGCTTCTCCCCCGACCCCGCAAGCGATTTCTACAACAAGTACCCGGTCGATATCGACCTGTGCCAGCGCTTCGGTATCAACGGCATCCGCGTCTCCATCGCTTGGAGCCGTATCTTCCCCAACGGCACTGGCGAGATCAACCCCGAGGGTGTTGCCTTCTATCACGAGCTCTTTGCCACCTGCAATAAAGCTGGCGTTATCCCCTATGTCACGCTCGATCACTTCGATACGCCCGAGGTCTTCTACCAGAACGGCGGCGAGGGCTTCCTGACGCGCACGACGATCGACGCCTTTGTCGAGTACGCCAAGTTCTGCTTTGCCGAGTTCACTGAGGTCAAGCACTGGTTTACCTTTAACGAGATTCCCGCGACCGCCGAGGGCAGCTTTATCGTCGGCAACTGGCCGCACGGCGAGAAGTATCGCCTGGACAAGGCCTTCCAGCTCATGCACAACATGATGGTGGCCCACGCCAAGGCTGTCGTCGCCTTCCACGAGGGCGGCTTTGAGGGCGAGATCGGCATTGTCCAGAACCTGGAGCCCAAGTATCCCCTCGATCCCAACAGCGCTGCCGACTGCGAGGCCGCCCGCATGGCCGATGTCATCAACAACCGCTGGGTACTCGACGCCACCTTCCGCGGCCACTATGCAGCCGACACCATGGAGGCTGCGACCAAGCTGGCCCATATCGCCGGCGGCGAGCTCGACGTTCGCGACGAGGACATCGCCGCGCTGACCGCCGCGCTGCCCTACAACGATTGTCTGGGCGTCAACACGTACAAGTGCCAGTTCCTGCGTGCCGCCGAGGGCGAAAACGACATCAACCACAACGGCACCGGCGACAAGGGCTCCTCGCGCTGGTTCCTCAAGGGCGTTGGCGAGGCATGCGTGCGCGAAGGCGTTCCCACCACCGATTGGGACTGGATCATCTATCCCGAGGGCCTGTACGACCTGCTGCTGCGCATTAAGAACGATTACCCCAACTACAAGAAGATCTACATCACCGAGAACGGCATGGGCTATAAGGACGACTTTGAGGACGGCTTTATCGACGACGCCCCTCGTATCGACTACATGCGCCAGCATCTCGCGTGGATCCTCAAGGCGATCGACGGCGGCGTGAACGTCGACGGTTACTTTGTGTGGTCGCTGCAGGACCAGTTCTCCTGGACCAACGGCTATAACAAGCGCTATGGCCTGTTCTACATCGACTTCGAGACCCAGGCTCGTTATCCCAAGGCAAGCGCGTACTGGTACAAGAACGTCGCGGAGACCGGCCTGCTCATGGCTTAGTTTCAGCCGCGTACCCCCTGTCGGCCGCATGTGAGTCCCTCCACGGGATCGCATGCGGCCTTTTTGTTTTATCTCGGTCCGAGCAGGCCGTTTGTCTCGATCTGTAACATCTAACTGAGTTTTTCGGTCCTACCTGTTACAGATCAAGACAAACGAGCGGCCCGAACTTGAAGATCTCAATCTGTAACACGTAGCCAAGTATTCCGGCCCTACCTGTTACAGATCGAGACAAACGGGTAACCCGAAGCAGAATATCTCGATCTGTAACATCTAACCCGGTTTTCTACTCCCAACTGTTACAGATTGAGATAATTCGACGACGCCGACGTTTTAATATACCGTGGTACAATTGTGTCACAACGCAAAGGAGGTACCCATGTCAGCTTGTGTGCCCGTCCGAGATATGAAGGACACTGCTGCATTCACCACGCTTGTTGAGTCCGAGCGCGACGTCACCGTAACCAAGAACGGCTACGAGGTCATGCACTGCATCAGCAGCGACCAGTATCGCCTCATGCAAGACGAAATCGCCAAAGCCAAGCTGCTGTCTCGTATGATGCTGGCAGAAGACGAGATATCGCAAGGCGACTACAGCGACTACGACTCCTTCGCGACCGCGATGCGAGACAAATATGACCTATAACGTCGTAATACTCAAAAGCGCACGATATGAGTACGAGAGTATTGTCGGATACCTTGCTCAAATCCTCATGGATCCACGTGCAGCGGGCAATTTTGTCGCTGAGTTTGAATATCAGCTTGACCTGCTTCGCGAGCAGCCGCTCCTACGGCCCCTCCCCCACATACGGGAGCTGGCGGCACGCAATTATCGATCGTTTCCCGTCAACAACTACGCGTGCCTTTACAAGTTTGAGCGCGATGCGATCTATATCGCCCACGTCTTTCACCAGTCACAGGACTACGCCCGCCTGGTCTAGCCCCGCAGTATCAGCTAGCAAATGACCTGCATGTGCTCCTCGATGGCGGCGCGATCTTCGTCGGCAATATCCGGCTCAGCTTGCACTCATTATCATAATAAAGCCCCAACGAAACACGGTCCTGCGGTTCAATGAGCCACAGGACCGCATGCCGTCGGTCAGATAAAAATCGTCATATACAGTGGTAGATATATCCTATGCCCTTCAGTCCTGAGCTGTTTTGGGTGAAGAACTATCTCCTCTCCGACTCGTCGTTCGAATCTTCTGCCGAAATCGTCAAGTGAGATTGTTGAATACGATTTGGAAGATTTAACTTCAACAGGAGTGACCCGCGGTTTTCTAGCCGCATCTTCAAAGCCGCGCGAAACAAGAAAATCAATCTCACGCGTTCTGGGACGACTCCCCTCCGTTTTGGAAGGCTCCTGCCAGCTGTAAAAAAAAAGCGAATGCCCTAGACTCTTAAGCTGCTGTGCCACGATGTTCTCAATCAACATTCCTTTATTAATCGAAACTCTTCCAAATTGAATATCTCTATGGACATCCATAAGGTCCGGACCATCATCAAACGCCAAACTCACGAGCAATCCCGTATCCGCCATATAGCATTTAAGCGAAGACGCGTCCTCGTGCAAGCGGTAACCCACGCTCGGATCGCTGCATAAATAGCAACGGTTAATTAGTCGCGCATCCTCAAGCCAAATTAACGCCGACTCATATGTCTCAAAACGGGACCCCTTCTCCACGCTGTCAAATTTAAACCGTTTATTTGCCGCAGATAATTGACCCGGAATGTCGTCATAAACCGCCCGCGCACGTCTAGCGTCCGAACCTCCAAACTTGGCAATGTCCTCCCTGTACAGCGCGATAATCTGCCGTTTAACCCTGTCGCATCCTCTAAAATCATTCTCTGCCACAAAGGAATCGACCGACTGAGGCATACCGCCGACAAGCATATACTCATCAAACAATCTCATGCACGTCGCATGAGCACCATCCGGAAGCGCGGTCCGAGATTCGCACGCTTTACGGATCTCTTCCGCGTAAAGATCCTTTCCGGTCGCCCAAAGATACTCCTCAAAATCGAGGGGCTCGAGAGGGATTCTTTCTTCCTCTGACGGAATAACAATGCTTTCGACATTCTTTTTGATGGAGACGAGAGAGCCCGTCTCGATGTAATCAAATCTGCCGTCTTCTACAAGATGCTTTATGTATTCGCGCGCGATGGGAAACCGCTGCACTTCATCAAAAATGACCAGTGACTCTCTCGGCACGAGGGCCTTGCCATACTGCAGCTGAAGCATGCGTAAAAACAGATCGACATCTTCACGATGATTCAGAAATATATCGAGTGTGGCTTTGCTTGCAGCCGAAAAGTCAATGTAAAGGTAGTCCTTGTATTCATTTTGCGCAAAGCACTTTACGAGTGTCGTTTTGCCAACGCGTCTTGCACCCTCGATAAGCACCGCGGTACGTCCTTGCGAGCGTTCTTTCCACTCCTGCAGACGCTCATATGCCTTCCGTTTAAACATAATCTCACCTCAGCATAAATTACCTGCAAGTTTACAAAAATACCGACTTTTATATATGTCTAATAATACAAAAATACCGACCTTTAAGCGACCTTATAGCTACAAAAATACCGACCATTACAATGGTCGAAACATACAACATCCCCCGCAGCACTCGCTAGCAAATGACCTGCGCGTGCTCCTCGATGGTGGCGCGATCCTCAACGGCAATATCCGGCTCGCACACCACGGCGTCTAAATTGTCCAAGCGACAGAAGGTATAGAAGTCGCGCTTGCCGATCTTGCTGGAGTCGGCGATCAGATAGCGCGAGTCCGCCTTGCTAAAGGCAAGCTGCTGGATACGGCCCTCGTCCATGTTGGATGTGGATACGTCACCGTCCAAGATACCGTTGGCGCCGATAAACGCCGCATCGATGCCCAGCGCGCGCAGGGTATCCTCGGCCGTTGGTCCCACAAAAGCGGCGGTGCGGCGACGGTACATACCGCCCACGAGGCACAGGTCGCAGTCCTCGCGCGCCTCGAGCAGGTTAAACACCGAAAGCGAATTGGTCACAATGCGCAGGCGAAACGTCGGCAGCATCGAGGCCATCTGTTCAACCGTGGTGCCCGTACCCAAAAAGATGGTCGAGCCTTCCTCGATAAGCTCCACAGCACGGCGTGCGATCTGCAGTTTTTCCTCGGCATGCTTGGTGCGCTTTTCGCTGTGCGAATACTCATGGCGCAACATAGCGTGGGGACGACCCTGCGCACTGCGGGCGCCGCCGTGCACGCGCTCGATCTCACCCAGACTCGCAAGTTCTTCGAGGTCGCGGCGAATCGTCATGTCCGAAACGCCCAGCGCATCCGAAATCTCCTTAACCGAGACCGTGCCCTGCTCTTCGAGCAACTGACGAACCTTATCCTGTCGCTCTGCCTTAATCACGATGAATCCTCGCTGTTCTATGCGCGCATACCGTTCAAACAGTAACGAACAAATTGTATCAGAATCGCGCGCGCCAAAAATGAGCGCCCACACAGCCCCAATCATCACTTTTTTGAGAAAAATACCCCCTGCTTTAGTGGGGTGTAGTGATAATCTCGCCTGTTCGCGCTACAGTTTGTCCGAAATACCTCGATGTTAGGAACCAAATGATCACTTCCGAGCTTTTCGGCACCGCGCCGTGCGGTACCCCCGTTCATCGTTACACCCTCAACGGGCCCGAGATCTGCGTTCGCATTATGGACTATGGCGCCACCGTGCTGGGTATCGATGTGCCCGACATTCCCGGCAACGTGCGCGATGTGGTTCTGGGCTTCGATAAGCTCGAGGATTACTTTGACAACCCCGCCTGCTTTGGCGCGACCATCGGCCCTGTGGCCAACCGCACTGCAGGTGCCACGATCACTATCGCTGGCACGGACTGGCATATGCCGGCCAACGAAGGCGCCAACAACCTGCACAGCGACCTTGATCACGGCCTGCATAAACGCGTGTGGGACGTTGAACTCGACGAGACTCACAACGCCGTTCGCATGACCACCTCGCTTGAGGATGGCGAGCTGGGTCTCCCCGGCAACCGCACCTTTACGGCCGTGTTTACCGTGACGCGCACCGGCGTCTTTCGCATCGAGTATGGCTGCGAGAGCGACCGCGCAACCTACGTGTCCATGACCAACCACACGTACTTTAACCTTGCCGGTCATAACGCCGGCATGGACTGCGAGCACTTCTTTGTTGCCAACGCTGCCCACTACCTGCCCATTAACGAGCAGAACATCCCCACCGGCGAGATTGCTCCGGTCGAGGGCACGCCGTTTGACTTCCGTGAGCTGCGCCCCGTCGCTCCCGGCATGGAAGCCGACGACCCGCAGATTAAGCAGGCACGTGGCTACGACCACTGCCTGTGCATCGATGGCTATCAGTACGGCCGTAATCTGCGGCGCGCGATGCACGTCGAGGAAATGTGGACCGGTCGCGAGCTGGACTACTACACCACTGCACCGGGCGTGCAGCTCTACACCGGCAACTGGCTGGGCGACGAGCACGCCAAGGACGATGCCAACTATGGCTGGGGCGCCGGCTTTGCCCTCGAGGCCGAGATGTACCCCGACACGCCGCACCAGCCTCTGTTCCCGCAGGGCATTGTGGGCCCGGGTCATCCCTATAGCAATGTGATCGAATATCACTTTATGAGGCACTAAGCCCACAACGCGACATATCGCACAGCAACGCCCGCCGGCACCACCGCCGACGGGCGTTTTTTCATCTTTTGGCTCATTTTCGCTGTGACTGTATGAGTGACATATCAAAACTATGCCCATTTACTACGTTTAGCCCGGGATGCTCGACCATGCACCGGTTTTTGTTAAATTCGCAAGCCGTCTACCTGCGGTTTTGTTTTTCTCAAATTCGACATGCTCGGCGATAGCCGACCAAACGTAGTAAATGGGCATAGTTTTTGACAGGCGGCATCGCGCGCATCCCTCGCAAGGGCAAAATGATCCGTTTTCCTCCGTCCCCAAGGGATCAGTTGAACAGATTGCCAATGGGGTCGGGGGCGGAACTGGGGAGATAACGGATTTCTAGCTCTATGCCGAGCTTTTGCAACTCTTTGAAGGCGGCGATGTCCGTATCGCCTACGGCAATGGCAGGCGTTGCAGAGCGCTTGCCCTCCCTCGCCCGCATATGGCCGATGCTGATCTTGGTTATTGGCACACCGCCCTTAACCAGCGCGAGTGCATCCGTGGGCGACGCCACCATGATGAGAATCCATTGGCGCGGCGTTGCGGTATAAATGATGTCGATGGTCCTTTGCACCGAGAAAAACCGCGTCCAAACGCCTTCTGGCGCCGCCACCCTCATGGGTGCCCATTGGCGCGAATCCGCCGCGATCTCATCGTTGACGATTAAGACAAGATTGGAACCCACGGCTTCGTTCCACAGCTCAACGTCTTGCCCGTAAATGAAACGGTCATCGATACGCGTGAGAAGGATCTTGGGTTGAGCCATGGCTGCCCCATTCTGTTTGAGACCCATACGAGCGGGACGTCGGCCACCAACTCAACAGCAGGTCAAGTACCAAATGGGCACTGCAGACATCACGCCTCTAATATTAGTGCATTTAAAGTGAGAAAAGCCGTCAGAACACTTGCGCGGATGTGCGATGTCCCGTATCATAGACAGCCGTTGGCGCCTCAGTTGCGTCATCACATGGCCGCCAGCGTAGCTCAGTTGGTAGAGCACCGCTCTCGTAAAGCGGGGGTCACCGGTTCGAGCCCGGTCGCTGGCTCCATTACACAAGATAGCCGCCTTCGGGCGGCTTTTTTGTTGCCGATTTTGAGTGCGTGCGCGCCAATCCAAACATCGCCACGTCAACGGCGGCCCACTCGGTGGACTTCGGGTTTAATGCTTAGGGGCGGGGATTTACCAAAGTGAAATCTTAATGAAAAGAAACCCAGCTGCAACAATTGCCATGGTGAGGGCTCAAATTGGCCATATAGATCTAAAATAGTCACAATATACAAATGTCGAGAGATATTGGCGATATAGATGAAAAGAACTAAGGGTTTTCTTTTGTTGGTAATGATGCTGCTCGGACTGTTCTGCCTGAGTGGCCCTTCTTGGGCCGAGGCTGCCTGTCCTGAAGGTGAGCCTCAGCAGTCTTATACGGGCAGCCTGCTGATAACTACTAAGGAGGGCGATGCCGACTCTCAGTCTGGGGTAAATCCCCTTGCCACTTTTGAGGGGGACGGCGGAACGGTCAAGCTTGACCATATTGGTAGCGGGATTTTGAGGTGGCAAGTTCTTCCGGACAAAATTGCGAACGATCCCTTCTCTTTTGCTGGAACGATATATCTATACAAGGTTGTGAGCGGAAAACAAAAATACGTCGATTGCTATCCGACAAACGGGTCTGGAATTGCATTCACCGGCATTTCGGGGCAGATTGATACACATGTACGAAAGGGAACCTATGTGGTGCGTTGGGTTGGAGCTGCTGCAGGCCCGATATGGATTGCGGTCTTGCGCCCCGATGTCCAAATAGGTTTCTCTCTCTAGACGGGAAGTTGCTCATGGACGCCATATATGACGGAGATGACTGGGTCGATCATTATACTTGGCGCCTGGTCGGCTCGAACGACAATGGGGATGTGGTGTTTGATGGACTATGTCCAAAGCATCTCCATCCTTTTGTCTCGTCGTTAATTGAGAGTTCCGCTCGTGTTGCCCCCTACAGCTCGGCATCGCTTCATGATACGGACGTTTTGAAGACCATAAGGGAATCAATTGACGAGGGAACGATGAGCGGCCCGCTGTTTTCTCGGCTTGTGGGGCTAGATGAGATTGGCTCGAAACGACTGCTTGCGGGCGAAAAAGTGGAACTCACTTATCGGTCGATGATTTCAATCCTGCGGCTAGCCGATGTTCTTCGCAAATAAATGAGGCTTCCCTATTCAAAAAACCGAAAACCCCGCCAAACGTGATTTCCCTAGGGAAAACCCGTTTGGCGGGGTCCTAGCGTGATTTCCCTAGGGGAATCACGCCATCAGACGAACAGCTCAGCCGAGCAGCTCGCTACTCCTCCCAGTAGGCGTCGGCAAGCAACTTAAAGCAGATCTTCTTGACCGGCTGTGCGCCATCGCCCGGGAACTCGAGCGTGGGCATGTGGGGCTCGCCGGCAACGAACAGCGCGAATTTGTCGTCGGCAAGATCGCCGGCGATCGAGGCGTCGGAATCGACCAGATCATAGTCGTCCTTCTCGTCAAACTCCTGGACCAGCGTCAGGCTGCCCGTAGCGACCTTGAAGGCCTCGCGACCCTCGACGTCGATCTGCAGGTCGTGATAGCGCTGATGCGTCTCATAGTGAGCCTCAGCCTCGGGACGCGTCGTGGGAGACATGACGTTCGCAAAGACCTTCTCACCCAAAATCGGATGGCTGCCGACCTCGAGCTGTGCCGGGTCGTTCTCCTCGAGCCAGTCGATCAGCACGTCGAGGCCCTTGAGCATTCCGCGGTACTCCTCGATATCGCCCAATGCACCGTAAATCATCTAAATCCCCTCTCGGATCGCTTCTTTGGCGGCTAATCGGCAAACGCGTTACCGACGCTGTTGCCACCCACATACGCCTCGACCAGGGTAAGGTCGGGATTGAACACGACAAACTCGGCGTCGCGCCCCAGCATAATGCTACCGCACTTGTCGTCGACATGAGCTAGCAAGCAATGCCGGGGCCGACGCCCAGGCTTTTACAGCTCGGTCACGACAACGCCGTTGTAGACCTCGTCCCAACGGTCCATGACCAGATGGCCGGTCATGGGATCCATGGCATTGAGCTTGCCGCAGGTGTTGGCGGTACGCAGCACCGTCTCGTCATCCGCGCCAGCAGCAATCGCATGCGCGAAGCCGGCAATGGTCGAATCGCCAGAGCCCGTAGCGTTAACGGCGGGGATATCGGGGGTCTTGGCGCGGAATGCACGGCCATTATGGAAGCCCACGGAGCCGGCAGCGCCCATGGACACGACGACCCAGGGGATATCGGAGAAGCGGGCATCAGAGGCGAGCGCGGCGCGGAGCTCGTCCACATCGTCGGTGGTAAAGCTCGTGCCCAGAAGGCCGTTAATCTCGGTCAGGTTAGGCTTGACCAGCTCGGGCTTAATTTCGGACTTAAGGGCGGCCTCAAGCGAAGCACCCGAGGTATCGAGCAGCACCTTGGCGCCGGCGTTCTCGGCAATACCCGTGATCTTGGCGTAGTAGCCCGCCTCGACACCACGGGGCAGCGAACCCGAGATGGTAACGACAGCGGCCTTGCTCGCAAGCTCGGCGAACTTGGCGGTAAAGGCATCGAGCTCCTCGGGGGCAATCGTCGGGCCGCTCTCGAGTAGCTCGGTCTGGTTGCCGGCGTGGAGGATGTTAAGGCAAATGCGAGTCTCGCCCTTGATGGGTACAAAATCATTCTTAATGCCGTTGGCATCCATGAGCTCGGCCATGTAGGCGCCCATGTGGCCGCCGAGTAGACCGGTTGCCACAACGTCGTCGCCCAGCTGACCCAGTACACGGGCCACGTTGAGACCCTTGCCGCCGGCGGTCTTTTCGGGCGTCACACGGTTAACGTCGTCGATAATGAGCTCATCGAGCTGATAGCGTGTATCGACGGACGGGTTCATCGTAACGGTGAGGATCATTTTTAGCTCCTTATCTCGCAGGCTCCTTGTGCCTCGCGATACGAGTCGACAAAACGGAATTACAGAATCTCAATCGTGAACGAGCGAACGACGGTCTCCTTGGGCTTGGCGACAAGGCAGCCACGCTTATGCTCAAGCACGTCGTCCTCATCGGAGCAGGTCGAAAGGCCGCCCCAAGGCTCAACTGCCACAAAATCACCCTCGGGCTTGCTCCACACAATGAGATATGGGAAGCCCTCAAAGCTCAGGCGGACGCCCTTGTCCTCGCCCTTTTTGGAAAGCGTGACCTGGCGGCTCTCGAGCACGTCAAAGATGGTCTCCGCAAAATCGAAGAGCTCGTGCGACAGGGGCAGCGTCTTTCCCACCATGGGGTTCTTGGAGCGCTTGTCCACGTCAATCAAGCCAGTCGAAGGGACAGCGGTGCAAAGCTCAGCAGCTTCGTCCTTCTCAAAGCGCAGCTCGTAGTCCGTATAGGCCTCGCCCTCATCGAGCGGGCACCTAAAGCCGGGATGCCCACCGATAAAGAACGGCATATCCTCGGTGCCCTCGTTGGTAACCTCATAGGAGACACGCACGGCGGCGTCCTCGAGCGTATAGCGGGCGACGAGCCTAAACGGATACGGATAATCGCTCAGCAGCGCGGCGTTATCCTCCGAAGCCAGGCACATAGCCAACTCGTTCTCGCCTTGGCTCAGCAGCTTCCACTCCTGCTTGCGCGCAAAGCCGTGGCGACCGAGCTTTACATGATGCCCGGCAAACGTCATGGCGCTGTTGTCGCGCATGCCTCCGCAAATCGGGAAGCAAATCGGCGCCTGGCCGGACCACACGGTGGGATCACCCTGCCACAAGTACTCGCGACCTCCGGCCTCAATCGAGGTAAACGAGCCACCAGCCGTGGAAACCTTAATAGAAATCGAATCGTTGGAGAGAGCGTATTCCATTACCCATCCTTTCGAACAACTGCTTTATTTCACGCAAGCGCCCGTTTCAATCCTAACCATAGAACAAACCCGCACGCTCATCGATGCGTCCGGTATCCCGGCCATGTAACGGGGTACCATACAGACATTGATGCAATTACAGCTGAAAGGCCTTCTTATGCGAACCATCATTCTTTATGCCTCACGCCACCACGGCAATACGAAAAAGCTCGTGGACGCCATCGTCGAGGCGCACCCCGAAATCGATACCCTCGACGTGAAAACACTCGGCAAAAACGAGTATCCCAACCTGCACGAATACCATCTGATTGGTGTCGCCACGGGCATCTATTACTCCGAGATCGACAAGGACATGGCACGCGTGCTCACTAACGTGTTGCAGCCGCAGGACAAGGTGTTTGGCCTTATGACCTACGGTGGCAAAAACAAGTGGTACGGCAAGGATATCGATGGCATCTGCCGCATGAGGCAGGCCATCTTTATGGGTGTCTACGGCTGCCCCGGCTTTGATACGTGGGGGCCGTTCAAACTCACCGGCGGTGTCCAAAAGGGGCACCCGACCGCTGAGGAAATTAAGGGTGCCGTCGACTTCTTCGACAAGATCGAAGACGAGTATGGAGACATCATCGTCGAAGAGTACGCCAAGCGCGAGAAGCGCCTAGCATACGAGAAGGAGCATCCTGCAGGAGGCCTGGTGGCCGGCGTTAAGCGTACGGCAAAGAAAATCGCTAGCAAGCTGTAACTGTAAAGGTGCTTTTGAGCGTTTAACCCGTACGGCGGGTCCGAGCAGATTCGGGCCCGCCGTCTTTTTCTTTCGTTACTCGGTAAAGGCGTTGCCGACGCTCTGGCCGCCAACATACGTCTCGACGAGGGTGAGCTCATGGTCGAACACGACAAAGTCGGCGTCGCGACCCGGCATGATGCTGCCGCACTTATCCTCGATGTGCGCGGAGCGTGCCGGCACCTCGGTTGCCATGCGAATGGCGATATCGGCGCTGGCGATGCCCCAGTCGACGATGTTCTTGACGCCCTGGGCAAGCGTGAGCACCGAACCGGCAATGCTCTTGCCATCGGCGAGCCAGCACAGGTTGTCCTTCATGATGACGTCCATGCCACCACTGGTGTAGCTGCCCTCGGGCATGCCGCCGCAACCCAGGCAGTCGGTGATGAGCACCGTGTGCTGCCAGCCCTTTGCCTGCAGCAGTGCCTTGATGGCGGCAGGGTTTACGTGCTTGCCGTCACAGATGATCTCGGCGTAGGTATCGGGCGTGGACATGGCTGCACCCACGACACCGGGCTCGCGGTGATGCAGCCCGCGCTGGCCGTTATAGGTATGCGTAAAGCAGCTGGCACCGGCGTTGATGGCGGCGATGCACTCATCGTAGGTGGCGTCGGAGTGACCAATGCTGGTCACCACACCCTTGGCGTTCAGAGCAGCCGCATAAGCAGCGGCACCGTCGCGCTCGGCCGCCATGGCGCTCTTAACGATGCGACCACCCGCAGCCTCCTGCCACTGATCGAAGACCTCCTCGGAGGGGTCGATAAGATAAGCGGGGTTCTGCGCGCCCACGTGCTTCATGGTAAAGAAGGGGCCCTCCAGGTAGATGCCCTGAATGCGAGCACCGCAGAAGTCGGGGCCGCGACCCTCGTCCGCCTGGGCGATGGCAGCGCAAGCGTCCTTGATCTGCTCGACGCCATCGGTGAACGTCGTGGGCAGCCAGCTGGTGGTACCGCGACGGGCGAGCTCGGTCGAGCTGATATCGATGCCCTCGGGATCGTTATCGGTAGTTGAGTGGTTGTAGAAGCCATGGATGTGAGTATCGACCATACCCGGTGCGATCCACGATCCCGTGTAGTCCTTAATCTCGCAAGAGGGCTCGTCGGCCTGCCAGGCGCCAAAGACGCCATCCTCGACCATAAGATAGCCGCCCAGTTGCGGGCCTGCCGGCAAGAAGAACTTGTCAGCCTTAATTGCGTACGTGCTCATATGCACTCCTTGCTTCTAAAGCAGTTGACTGTGGTGATGCTTATACCCAGCCCACGTAATAACAAAAAGCGCCCGCCCGCCGTTATGAGCGGACGGGCGCCCTTACAGGGGGACGCGATTAAGCGGTGAAGGGGTGAATCGTCACGCCCTTAACCACGCGGTTGACCGTACCGGTGGGGCTCGGCGTGTCGGGCGTGTTGCCCACGCGCACGGAGTTGAGCAGGCTGATAGCCTGAGCAAACATCACGAACGGCAGAGCAAGGTAGCCCTCGGGAAGCGCCTCGTAGCCCTTAAAGGTGAAGGACTCGCCCTCGTAGACGGTAGCGCCATCCTGCTGAACGGCAACGGTGTGCTGAGCGATCTTGTCGCCACCGATCTCGTTGAGGATGTCGATGTCGTACTGACGGGTGTAGGCGTCGTTGTTGACGAACACGAACACGAGGGTCTTGTCGTCGACGAAGGATTTGGGTCCGTGACGATAGCCCATGGAGGTGTCGTAGGAAGTAGCGACCAGACCGTGAGCAAGCTCGAGGATCTTGAGCTGGCTCTCCTGGGCAAGGCCACCGAAGGAGCCGGAACCCAAGTACGTCACGCGGTTGAAGTCGCCAGCGAGGTAGTCGGCAACCTCGGACTCGCGAGCGATGACCTCCTCGCCCATCTTGGCGATGGTCTCGACCCACTCGGCCTTCTGCTCGTCGGAAGCCTCGTCAAAGATGAGGGTAGAGAGCAGGGTCATGCAGGTGTAGGAGCCGGTCATGGCGAAGCCCTTGTCGTTGGCGCGCGGAATGAGCAGCGTCAGCGCATTGGGATCATCGGCAGACTCGACGGCGAGCTTGCCCTCGGGCGCGCAGGTGATGTTGAGGAACTTGACGTTGTGGACGAGCTCCTTGGCAACGGCAACGGCGGCAAGGCTCTCGGGGCTGTTGCCAGAGCGGGCAAAGGAAACCACGAGCGTGGGATCCTCAGCGCGCAGGAAGTCGCGCGGGGCGCTCACGATGTCGGTCGTGGCGATGGGCTTAAAGTCGTAGAGATCAGTGTTGCCGGCGTGACGCAGATACGGGGCGCAGGTATCGCCAACATAGTCGGACGTACCGGCACCGGTGAAGACAACGGACAGACGGCCCTCGCCCATAGCGCGAGCCTCGGTCAGGAAGGCCTCGATGGCCTCCTTGTTCTCGCGATAGATGTTGAGCGTATCACGCCAAAGCTCGGGCTGCTGAGCAATCTCGGCCGTGGTGATCTGGGCGCCGAGCTCGGTGAGCTCCTCGACACTCTTCTCGAACACTTCTAATACCTCTCTCTAGAAGTAATCCTCTGACGTGCAATTATACACTTCGGTTGGTTATCTGGTAGTAACCAGTTAAATACAAAGAATCATCATATGGAAACGGTGCAGACACTAATCGCTACGCTGGTGGTAAACCTTGTATTTAAACTGATCGGCACGAGCAACCGAGAGCGTATACTCCACAACCTCGTTTGACTCGTTATACGTAGTCCTAACCAAATCGAGCACAGGCGAGCCCTCGACGATTTCCAAAAGGTGGGCATCGGTGGGACGGGCTATGCTCGCATAGAACTCCTCTTCGGCCACGCGTATTTTTTGCTTAAAGTCTTGCTCAATCACATCGTAAAGCGGCTTACGCTCCAGCAGCGGTCGCTTTAGGGACAGAAATTGACGAACCGGTAGATAGCTACGTTCGACCATCATGGGCATGTTGTCGGCAGAACGAAGGCGCTTGAGCTTAAAAATGCGATCACCGATACGTAATCCCATATGCTCGGCCAGATTCTTATCGGCCTCCATCTCGCAAAAATCGAGAATCGTGGTCTCGGGGTCGCGACCCATCGCACGCATCTGCTCGGTAAAGCTGTAGGACTGCATAAGATTGGTTGCCTTTGCCGAACGGTCGGTCACAAAGGTACCGCGACCGTGCTGCCGAACCACCAGTCCTAAACGCTCCAGTTCCTGCAGAGCCAGGCGTACCGTAGTGCGCGAGAGACCATAGCGCTCCGAAAGTTCGCGCTCGGAAGGAATCATGTCACCGGCGCGATATTCATGGTCAATCTTTTCGGTCAGAATATCGACCAGCTGATCGTACAGCGGTTGCTTGCGCGCTCCGATCGCCATCCTATCCTCCCTTTTGCTCAAACTAGGCTACTACCTTGGGTGTTTAGCATTATCTGTCTGCCACACCCGAATCATCAAGAAAACAAAAGCCGCGCGCTCTTTCGAGCACGCGGCTTTTAACATACACATGGCTTAAGGGGTCGGGGTGTGAGCCGCGTAGGGACACACCCCTCAAGCTAGAGCCTTACCAGATGCTCGGCCAGAGACCAAGCGGGCCAGCGCCCAGGATGCCCAGGACGAAGAGCAGCAGAATGCCCTTGGTCGGGGTCCAGCTGTGCTTAGCGAACATGTAGTAAAGCAGCAGCGTAAGCATAAGCGGGACGAGCTTCGGGACGATGGTGTTGAGGGTGTCGGCAACGGAGAAGTTGACCGGATCCTCGGTGACGGTGCCGTAGGTAACGGACGCCATGCCGTTGCCCAGATCGGTGACGCCGCACTCGACAGCGTTGCCGTCGGCATCGGAAGCGGTAAGAGCGTTACCGTCGGCATCGGTCATGGCCATGGTGCCAGCCTCAGCGGTCTCGGTATCAATACCCTCCAGGCCGGTGAAGTTCTCGGCCTCCTCCTCGGAGACGACAACCGTGTGGGCAGCAATGCCGCGGGTGGTGCCGTTGGGGATCTGGAGGTTGATCTGGGTGCCACCCATGGTGACGACCAGACAACCGACGACGAAGACGCCCATGATGGAAGCGGCACGCGTAAAGGCCTGCATGTTGGCGGTCAGAGCGTCAATAGCGCTGGTGCCAAGCTTGTAGGACCAGTTCATGAGCCAGAAGCGCAGAGCGAACTGGACGACGTTGAAGATCACCAGGAAGATCAGCGGCGCAGCGGCGTTACCGTTGATAGCCATGTTGGAGGTGATGCCGGCCGTGATAGGCACGAGCGTCAGCCAGAACAGGGCGTCACCGATACCACCGAGCGGGCCCATTGCGGCGACGCGGACGGCGCGGATCGTGGGGATGTCAACCTTGTTCTGCTCGAGCGAAAGCACGATACCCATAACAAAGGTGACGAGGAACGGGTGAGTGTTGAAGAACTCCAGGTTGTGGCTCATGGAAGCCGCGAGGTCGTTCTTGTTGGTGTGGATCTTCTCCAGACCGGGGATGATGGAGTAGAGCCAGCCAGCGGCCTGCATACGCTCGTAGTTGAACGAGGCCTGCAGGAAGCAGGAGCGCCAAGCCATCTTGTTGAGGGTCTTCTGGTCGAGCTGCGGAGCAGGAGTGAGATCCTCGTAGTGCTCCGGGATCACATACTCATTAGATGCCATCTTCGAAGTCACCTCCGTCAGAAACAGCTGCACCCTTCAGCTCGGTCTGCTGCTGGAAGTCCCAGAAGGCGATGCCGAAGCCGATGAGAGCGAGGATGAGCAGAGCAGGGGTTGCCAGAGAATCGTTGGCAACGGTGATGAGCGCGAGGCCAAAGCCCATGAGGAAGAAGCCCCACATATCGCGGTTCATCATAACCTTGAGCAGGACGGCGAAGCCGACGAAGCGCATCATGCCGCCTGCAGCGGAGAGACCGGTCTGCAGCCAATCCGGAATGGCGGCGGCGATGGTCGCACCGATGGTGGCGCCAGCGATGAAGAACAGCGTGACGACGATAGCGAAGATCAGGCCGAGCAGGGTCATGGCGAAGTAGTTCAGGCGCTCGATGCCCTTGGTGTCCGCGTTGTGAGCCATGTTATCGGCCGAGGACATAAGCGGGGACATAAGCGTGAAGACCAGGGTAACACCAAGCTGGCCAAGCAGAGCGAACGGAATGGCGAGGCCGACTGCCGCGTTGGGCTCGAGCTTCGTAGCGATAGCGAGAATGGCTGCCATGATGCCGCCGATGACGGCGTTAGGCGGCTGAGCGCCTCCGATCGGCATGTTGCCGATCGTCATGAGCTGATAAGTACCACCCACGAGAAGACCGGTGTTGAGGTCGCCAAGGATAAGACCGATGACGGCGCCGGTGACGATGGGCTGATAGAGAGACTCGAGGAAGTTGAACTGGTCGATTGCCGCGATGAACGTAACAACGAAGACCAGTGCGACCTGAATGATCGAGAATTCCATCTTGCTCCTCCTTTCAAAATGTATGTACGCACTTTTGGTTCACGTACAGAATGTCAGGGTTTCACTCCTGACAACGTGGATCACGAGGATTACGAGAAGAGCTTGCTCGTATCCTCAACAGGCGTGCTCGGAACGCGCCTGATCTCCAGCTCCACCCCCAATTCCTGCAGCTCTTTAAACGCAGCGACATCCTCGTCGTTAACTGCGACGGAGGTGGCGACTTGGCGCTTTCCTTCCGACATGTGCATGTTGCCGATGTTTACCTTCTTTATAGGCACACCGCCCTTGACGAGCGTAAGCACGTCTTCCGGTGTTTCGGCCACGATGAAGATCTTCTGGCGCGGGCTCGCCTTGCCAATGACGTCGATGGTCTTCTGCAGGGAGAAGAAACGCGTAGCGACGCCGGCGGGAGCGGCCATCTTCATGAGGTTCTGACGCATGGTGTTGGTCGACACATCGTCGTTGGCGACGAGGATGAGGTTGGAGCCCAGGGTGGAGTTCCACTGGGTCGCGACCTGACCATGAACCAGTCGGTTATCGATGCGGGTAAGAAGAATGTTGGGTTCTGCCATGTTGATCAGCTTCCTTTCGTTGATTGCTGACGACAGTTACTTAATCTCCTGAATCGCGTAACGCGAAACATCTACGACGGCACCGGATCGGACTTTGATCTGGACCTTTTCGCCTTCGATGCCTTTGACGGTTCCGTAGATACCGCCGGCGAAAAGAACCTCCTGACCCGGCTTGAGCTCCGTGTGCAGCTCCTTGAAGTACTTCTGCTTCTTCTTCATGTTGATTTGCGACCAGATGGTGTAAATCAAGCCCATGATGACAAGCAGGCCTAAAAGGGCGACCGAGGAGCTCAGGACGTTGGCTCCGAAATCGGCCATTAGATGCCGTCCTCGTCGCCGAAGATATCCTCTTCGTCGGAGCCGGCAACGGATGCGACCGTCTGGGCGGTGATGCCCGTCTGGCCAACGGTCACGGCCTGCTCGCCAAGCTCGGCGAGCGTGGCGTTACCGCGGAGGAACAGAAGCTCAATAACCATGGGAAGGTTGGTGCCGGTCAGGACCTCGACATTGTCGACATCCTGGGCGATCATCATCGACTGGTTGAACGGGGTACCGCCAAGCAGGTCGGTAAAGACGAGCACGCCATCGCACTCCTCGCGCATGGCGGTAATAGCGGCGCGGAGATCCTCACCGTAGGAAGCAGCCTGGTCGCCCTCGAAAGGAACGACGGTAAAAGCGGGCTGATCACCGGCGACCATAGCGATAGCGCTTGCGAGGCCGGGTGCGAACTGTCCATGACCGGTAAGAATAAAGCCAACCATTCAAATTTCCCTTCCGAAGGTGTGTACGATCTGAGTCCGATGTTTTCGGAAGCCAGCGGGCGGACGCCCTTAAAGCTTCTTGGAAAGCGTTCTTTGAAGACCAGTGGTCTCTCAACTGGTAGTAACCACGTGACGTGTTGTTGTCACTATATCATCACAGAAGAGGTCGCTTTCGCTGATTCACGCAGTAAAACGTTTTTGCACCGCTCACGGCGATAAATCGACCGTTTACCGCTCATTAACACTTCTACCTGCGGTTTTGAAACCGTTTCGAAATACTTTGACTAAAGATCGGAACCTTTTCTGTGTCTAAACAACGCAGGGTGGCCAAAAAAGGCATGTAGAAAAAATGCAGGTCATTGTGAAGATTTGTGAATTGGTCTTTTTGACTTAATACCAGTTAGAACCAGTTTAGAAATTATCGGTGAACGGTAGTTTTCGACCGCTCAGCGGTTATTTCCAATCGTTTGCAGCTCCTTTTCCATATGAATTAGGGAGACCCGATGAAGCACTTGCGCGGTTGCGGGAAATTTCGATACTCGTCCATCCCCCACGTGCCAAACTCTCACTCCCTAAATATGCCATAAGCTCTCGCTATTCGTCTTACAAACATAACTTACTCTAATCTGTAATTGTTTATCGTTTATCATTAAGTATGTTATAAGATTTAAATATCATCCTAGACATTGGTTGGAGGAGCTATGATCCGCTGGAACGTATCCAAATCGAATGAACCCATCAACCGCGAACAGGCAATAGCCGATCTGAGGAAGCTCGCTCACATCTGCAAATGGACCACAATCTGCACCGCCGTAGCGCTCGCTCTGGGACTTCTCGCAGTCATTGCAATCGAGCTTCTACTCATATTGCCTAGCCTCTCCCAAGGGTTCTGCCTCCAATCCGTAGAGCTTAATGCCGGCGAAGGGCCATCTCTCGCTCTCGTCGGCGCCAATGAACAGACCCCTCTTATGCTTGTCGCGCACGACGGTCATACTGCCATAGGGAGCGCCATGATGACATGCCTTGCGCTTGCCATTGTGCTAAGCGCATACAGGTTTTTCTCCGCCATTGAAAAGGCGGGCAGGCCCTTTGACCTCGAATGCATCCGCATACTACGTCAAGTAGGACATTTGTTCCTTATTGGCGGCGTTGCTGTGAAGCTTCTTGGTGCCATAGTCACGGGGCTGATACTCTCAGGATTTGGCGGCAACTTTACGGATGCGCTTGGCGGCCAGCACCTCGACCTCTCTATGGTCTTTGCAGGCCTGATTATTAGCCTGATTGCCAGCGTCTTCCAGTACGGGTGTATCCTGCAAATACAAGATGACGAGTTGCTCTAGGGGGAATCCATGATTATTCTGCGGCTCGACCGCATGCTCGCCGAACGCAAGATCTCATCCAAAGAGCTTGCGGAACGCGTGGGCATCTCCCAGGTCAATATGTCGCGCATCAAGACGGGCAAGGTTTCTGCCGTGCGCTTTTCAACTCTTGACGCGATATGCCGGGCACTCGACTGCCAACCGGGCGATGTACTGGAATATATGCCTGACGATGAAGCCGATAACCTCTTTGGACTTAAAGATTAATTGAGATTATTTAACTACCGGTACCTCCGACGTAATAAGCCCGCTAGAACGGATATCGTTCTAGCGGGCTTATTCAGATAGTTCGGCTACGCGATCGGTAAGCTCAGGCAGATCTTACGCAAACAGGCCGTAAATGCTGATGTTGGCCTTGGCGTACAGGCTGTTGGCGTACTCGGTCCACTTGGAGCTGGCGCTCGAAGCCTGCGAAGAATACTGCTGGTAAGCGGTGTAATAGGCGGTCATTGCCTGCTTATAGGTCGCGCTATCGGCCGTAAAGGCATCGTCGGCGAATGCCTTGGCGTAGGTGCCATCGGCGTCCTTCCAGGTGCCCTTCTCGCTATCCCACTCATCGCCGGCAAGGTTGATGATGTAGTCGGCGTAGTCCTTGCTCGCGGTCTCCTCGTTGCCGTCAGCAGGCTCGGTCGGGGCGGTCGGCATGCTTGCGGAGCTATCGCCCACCTTCTTCTTGTAGAGCTTCTGCAGCGTCGCGGACTGACGGACGATCTGCTTGGCCTGGTCCTTGGACACGCCGTACTGCGTGGCCATGGTCTTGTAGTCGGAGGTGCCGATGGAATCCTCGGCGTACTGCTTCATTTCCTTGGAAGAAACGGTAACGCCCTCGTCCTCGGCAGCGTCCAGCAGAATCTGGTTGCGCACGTAGGACAGGATGACGTCAGCAGAAGGAGCGGTGTAGTTGCCATCGCTATCCTTGACGGTGTCGAGGCTGTACTGGCTCTCGATGGCCTCACGCGCGGTGATGTCGCTCTTCTTGCCGTTGTAGCTATAGCTTGCCACGGTCGAATCGAGCTGGTCCTCGGTCAGGGTCGCCGAGCCGACGCCCTTGCCGCCAAAACCACCGTTGCCGATAAAGAAGCCGACCACGGCAGCGATCACGACGGCGACCACAAAGATGGCAATCATCGTCTTCTTGTGCTTGCAAGCGTGGTCGTCCACGTCGGAGTCGTCGTCCTCGTCCTGCTCCTCGGGCATGAGGTTCTCGTCAGCGGCATCCGCGGCAATCTGAGCCTCCAGTCGGGCGTCCTCCTCCTCGGCCGTCGTGCCGGCGGCAATGTGCTCGGCAGACGTACCGGCGACCAGATCGATCTTCTCGTCCTCGTCACCGTCGGGGCCTTCGCCGCGCTCGATGATCTGGATGCCGTCGATCTCGTCCTTCTCGTCCTTCTTTTGAATCAGACCCATATCAATTACTCCTTGTTAGGAAACATAGTCCCCAATAGAATACGCCCGACGAGGCGCCGGGCGTATTGATTCTTAGGTTATACGCAAACACTTAAGTACTATTTAGGCGTTTGCAGCGTTCATACCTTAGGCCAGGTGCGCGATAACGGCATCGGCAAAGGCCTGCGTGCCCACAGCGCCCTCAACGGAGCCGGTCTGGGCACGACGCACGTCACCGGTAACCTGCTCGCCCTCGTCGAGCGTGGCGGAGACGGCGGCACGAATGCGATTGGCAGCATCGTTCTCGCCCAGGTGATCGAGCATCATCGCAGCAGAGAGGATCTCGGCCGTGGGGTTGGCGATATCCTGACCGGCGATATCGGGCGCGGAGCCGTGCGTTGCCTCAAAGATGGCGCAATCGGCACCGATGTTGGAACCCGGAGCCATACCCAGGCCACCAACCAGGCCGGCGCACAGGTCGCTCACGATGTCGCCGTACAGGTTGGGCAGCACCAAGACATCGAAGTCGTTGGGGTTCTGGACCAGGCCCATGCAGGTGGCGTCGACGATCTTGTCGTTGAACTCGATATCGGGATAGTTGGAGGCCACCTCGCGCGCTACGCGCAGGAACAAGCCGTCGGTCGCCTTCATGATGTTGGCCTTATGCACGGCCGTCACCTTTTTGCGGCCGCAGCGGCGGGCATACTCAAAGGCATACTCCACAATGCGGCGGCTCTTGGCGATGGAGATCGGCTTGATCGAGATCGCGGAATCGGCGGCGAAGGTCTTTTGGCCCGAACGCTCGACAAGCTGCGAGAGCTCCTCGACCTCGGCAGCGCCCTCATCGAACTCGATGCCGGCGTAGAGGTCCTCGGTGTTCTCGCGCACGATGACCAGGTCGACGTCGCGGAAGCGCGAGCCGTCGCCCGGCTGCGACAGGCAGGGGCGCACGCAGGCGTACAGGTCGAAGTGCTTGCGCAGGGCGACGTTAACGCTACGGAAGCCCGTGCCGACCGGCGTGGTGATGGGGCCCTTGATGGCAACCTTGGTCTCGGCGACCGCATCGAGCACATGTTGGGGCAGCGGCGTGCCAAACTCGTCCATGACGCCGGCACCGGCCTCCTGGACGTTCCAGTTGATCTGGACACCGGTGGCCTCGACCACGCGGCGCATGGCCTGCGTAATCTCGGGACCGATGCCGTCACCGGGAATCAGGACTACATCGTGCGCCATAATCTGTTACTCCTCGTCTTCGGCGTCGTCAGATTTTTTAACGCTAGCACGCTTCTTCTTTTTGGAGAGATCCAGGCCAAAACGTTTAACAAGCATTTCGCAAATCTCGCTCGAACGCGCCTTGAGATAGCTGCCCTTGCCGTTCTCGGCATCGAACTTAAGGCGCAGCGCAAGCTTCTCGGCAACCTCGGCGTCGATCTCGCCCTGGCAAAACTCGTACAGGCAACCGAGCATATCGCGATACTCAAGGTCGCCGTGGTAGCACTGGATGGCCTCGTCCAGGATGGGCCAAGCCTCGCGCGAACGCTCGACACTCGTGGCGCCCCACACGCACAGCAGGCGGAAGGCGGCATAGCGCAGCGTGGAGGAGATCTCGTCGAACAGTGCGGTCTCGGCGCCCTCAAAGGCATCGCCCAGCTGCTCGGGGCAGGTGGTGGCGAGCGCCGTCAGGGCATCGAGGGCCTCCCAGCGGGTCTGCGCCTCGGGGCGGCAACATGGATAGAAGCCAAAATGCCCCCAAATGTCAGTGATATAGACCGTCTTAA
>URDI01000007.1:0-53745 GCA_900546475.1 uncultured Collinsella sp. | reverse complement strand
CAACATAGAGCTCACGCGTGCGGGTCAGGTTCTTCAGGAGCTCCTCGTAGCCCGCCGCGTCGGCGGGGAACTGGCGGGACAGGACCTTGCGGCCCCTCCAGTCGAGGACGCACAGCCAGTGCGAGTCGGCGTGGGTGTCGACCCCGCAGAAGACCGGCCCGCGGGCGCCGGGTGTCGATTCGGTTCTCATGTCTCGCTCCGTTCTTTCCGTGCTCGCCTGGACCGGGCAGACGGCACACTGACGGGGCGCGATAGAATGCGGTTGTTCGGGTCCGCGGTATCGCTCCATGCTCCTATTAGGTCATGCGGCGGTCTCGGCTCGCCGCGGCCCGCGCGGGACATGTCAGGAAACGAGGGCAGCCCTGTGGGCGCCAGCGGAATGTGGGGTCACCGCGCGGTCCGCATCTGATGGTGTCGACGTCAATGGTATACGGGTGCATCATCGACGTCTTCAATACAGAAAATATCAGTGCGGAATGTTTTCAGAGCTTTACCCTGTAGGGTCCCTGCCGCCACGTAGCAATCAGAGCATCTGGAGTGGACGGCGGCTTGGCTACGAGCTGGGGCTGAGGATCTGAATGGATGGGTGTCGTTGCTGGGAGCGCAGGCGTTACTGGTGATGATCACTTTGGGACTGGAATTTCCGCCTGCTAGCAAAAAGGCCTCCTGAGCTGCTGCTCAGGAGGCCTTTCGTTCAATCGCAAGCGAACGCACTAGTTATTCGCGGTCAGACGCTCGACGTCGTGGGCGATCATGTATTCCTCGTCGGTGGGGATGACCATGACCGTGACGGAAGAGCCGGCGGCGCTGATGACCTGCGGGCCGTTACCCACGGCCTCGCGGTTCTTGTTGTTGTCGATGCGCACGCCCAGCCACTCGAAGCAGTCGCAGAAAGCCTTGCGGATCGACCAGTCGTTCTCGCCAATGCCGGCGGTAAAGGTAATGGTGTCCACGCCCGCCATTGAAGCGATCATGGAGCCGGCCTGCTGCATGGCCTTGTAGGCGAACATATCGAAGGCGAGCAGGCAGCGCTCGTCGCCCTCGGAGGCGCGCGTGCGGATGTCACGGGCGTCGTTGGAGATGCCCGAGATGGCAAGCAGACCAGACTGCTTGTTCATCATGTCATCGACTTCCTGGTAGCTGTAGCCGCCCTCGCGCTGCAGGTAGCACACGGTAGCCGGGTCAATGGAACCACAACGGGTGCCCATCATCAGGCCGTCGAGCGGCGTGAGGCCCATCGTGGTATCGCGGCATACACCGTCCTCAATGGCGGCGAGTGAAGCGCCGTTGCCCAGATGACACGAAAGCAGACGGTGGCAGCGCGAACCCAGGATCTCCTTGGCCATCATCCACTCGTAGCGGTGGCTCGTACCGTGGGCGCCGTACTTGCGCACGTGGTACTTGTTACACACGTCCTTGGGCAGGGCGTAGGTGTAGGCGACCTCGGGCATAGTCATGTGGAACGAGGTGTCGAAGACGGCCACGTTGGGCAGCTCCGGATACTTCTCGCGACAATACTCGATTGCCGCTGCCTCGCCGTAGTTGTGCAGCGGGGCGAGCGGTGCCACCTCGAGAATCTTAGCCATGACCTCATCGTCGACGACCGCGGAATCGTCAAAGTACCAGCCACCCTGAACAATACGATGCCCAATGCCATCGATCGTAAAGTCGGTCTTCTCGAGCTCCTCGAGCACACGTGCGATAGCCGAACGGTGGTCCGGGAAGGGGACCTCCTCGGTTTGCTTGGCGCCACCGTTCTCGGAGTGGCCAAAGATGCCCATGTCCGAACCGATACGTTCGCAGTTGCCCTTGGCGAAAACCTCGCGGGTATCGGTATCCAAAAGCTGATATTTAAGGCTTGAGCTACCGGCGTTGACAACAAGTACGTTCATGAGACTCCTTTGCAGTGCGATACGGTCGGCGCAGACCCCTTAAGGCGGCCGCATGTTAATAAGAAGTTATCACATCTTAATAAATAACTATCAGGCATATCGCCCAACGAGCACAAAAGAGGGGCCGAACGGCGCTCGGTCGTCCAGCCCCTCCCCTTTTGCAATTACTTGCCGTTGACGATGCGCTCGACGTCGGAAGCGATCATGAACTCCTCGTCCGTGGGGATAACGAAAATCTTAACCTTGGAATCCTTGGCAGACAGGCACCATGCGCCGTCACCACGCAGGGCGTTGCGGGCATGATCCATCTTGACGCCCATAAAGGCCAGGCGGTCGGCCACGCCGGCGCGGACGGCAGGAGCGTGCTCACCGATGCCGGCAGTGAAGACCAGGGTGTCCATACCGCACATGGAGGTGGCCATCTCGGCAGCCTTGGCGGCAATCTTGTAGACGAACATATCGAAGGCAAGCTGGGCCTCGGGGTCACCGGCAGCGGCGAGCTCCTCGACGTTGCGGCAGTCGTTGGTCTTGCCGCCGGTCACAGCCAAAAGGCCGGACTTCTTGTTCATCATCTCGTCGACCTCGTCGAAGGTGTAGCCGCCCTCGCGCTGCAGGTAGCACACGGTAGCCGGGTCGATGGAGCCGCAGCGGGTGCCCATCATAACGCCGTCGAGCGGCGTCAAGCCCATGGTGGTGTCCATGCACTTGCCGTCCTCGATGGCGCACAGGGAAGCGCCGGAGCCGATATGGCACACGACGACCTTGCGGGCCTCGCCGTTGGTCATCTCGGCGACCTTCTTGGAGATGTAACGGTAGCTGGTGCCGTGGGCGCCGTACTTACGGATGTGCAGCTTGTCGCAGACGTCCTTGGGCAGGGCGTAAGTCTTGGCGACCTCGGGCATGTTGAAGTGGAAAGCGGTGTCGTAAACCGTAACGTTGGGCAGGTCGGGATACTGCTCCAGGCAGTACTCGATAACGTTGGCCTCGGGGTTGTTGTGCAGCGGGGCGAGCGGAGCGACCTCGCGGATCTTGGCGAGGACATCCTCGTCGACGAGGGAGGAATCGCCAAAGTACCAACCACCCTGAACGATACGGTGGCCGATACCCTCAATCTTGACGCCGTTGGCCTCGAGGTCCTTCAGGACAACCTCGATGGCGACCTTGTGGTCGGGGAACTCGATGTTCTCGGTCACCTTCTTGGAGCCGTTGGCAGCATGGGTGAAAGTGCCGCCGGTAAAGCAGACGCGCTCGCAGGAGCCCTTTGCGGACACCTTGTGGGACTTGGTATCGATGACCTGATACTTAAGGGTCGAAGATCCTGCGTTGACGACCAGAACGTTCATGTGTCTCCCTACTAACAGGCGGTGTGGCGCCGCCAGGTTACATACGTTTCAATAATAAACCCAAACGCCCTCGCGCTCGGGTTTATTGCGTTGATATATAAGTTATCGGTGTCTAAATACCCATGTCCTTTGGCTTGTAAGACGAAAGAGCGCGGGGATATACACCAAAGAAGAGATTCCGAGTGCGACAAGCAATATGACTCGAATGCCCGCGATGCTGCTCAACGCAGCATTGAACAGATAGAAAAGGATGGCGCCCACCGCCACCATCTGGCTTTGAACCGAAATCAGTGAACAGCGCATCGAAGAATCGGCTGCTTTTTGAAAAATTGAGTATTTAATTGGAGCAAATAACGAGTACGCAACCGTCTGCAGCACATAGAACACGGGCAGCAAATTAGCCGGAGTAAGGGGAATCAAAAACAAAGCTGTCAGGAAAAGGCGCACGATGCCGCAAATACGCGCAAAACGGCCCTTGTCGACACGAGCAATCACACTGGGAACAATAAACCCTATGGAGGCGGAGGCAAGGAGCTGGACCGCAATGGTCACGCCCGAAGCGACGGCATTCATTCCGCGGCCTGCAAGCAACAGTGAGAAAAAGTCTTCCAGGGCGACGAAGGCAAATGCCTGAGAACAGTCCATGATAAACGCTGACCGAAGAACGCCACTACAGGCAATAGCGGCACCGATCATCTTCGGGCCAATCCCACGCTCAGGTGTCGCCGCAGTGCCCCCTCTTCGCATCTCAGGAATGCAGACAACGACAACCAACGTCAACACCATTGCGATGATATCTGCCGAAAGACCAATGAGGTATGCACCGACGGACGAAATGAAACCGCCCACTCAAGCGGAGATGGCATAAGAGGCATAGAAAACAAATCGCTCAACGACATTAAGTCTTACGAGCTGGTCCTGAGAGACGCTGTCAATGTAAATCGCTTCTATGGATCCGCTCACACATGCAACGGCAAAACCTTTGAGAGCAAACGCGCCGATTAAAAGCAGAGGAGAACGGACGAGAAGCAGGGCGGCGTAGTATCCAAGCATTCCCACAACGCCAACGAGACCGCCAGTCTTTCGTCCAAACCTATCAGCAATATAGCCAGTGGGAACTTCGAGGATGAACTTGCTCACTTGATATGCAATCATCATGCTAGAAATCGCTACCATCGAAAGCCCGACGAACTCAAGGTAGACAGTTAGAAAATACAAGATGGTGCTGAAGTTCGGCAGAAAAACGAACGTCATATAAAACAAAACCGTACGGTTTTTCATGCTCCGCCCTCCAAGAGTCAGCAATCTAAATCGGAATCTTGGAAAAGCATGAGGGCAAAGCTGTCAGCTATGTGTTACAAGGCGTCAATAATCACTTGACGTCTCGAAGCCAATTAATTTCACGAAGCAAGATGACGCAATAGGTGCAGAAAAACCGTCTGGTGTCGATCAGTCCAGGAATTTTGCCGATAGCAAAAGTAGATAGGCAAGGTTACATCACGCGAACCTTCAATGGAGCACTCACTCACTTCTGACCCATCCGATGCGAGAGAGGACCCAGACAAACTCAATATCAATCCCCCGGCTTGAAGAAACTCAGTCTGAGCCCTGTTTCCGTATTCAACATCACGGAAGCGAAAATTGACGAGCTGGGCTTCGGGACATTGATTGATTGCATTGAGACAGGGTGACAAATTAATGGGAACAGCGAGCCTGCCGCCCAGTAACTCGCGAATGGTCATGGCGCCCACAGATTGATGACCCGCTGGGCATGAAAGAACCTTGAGCTCTTTTTCACCCAAATATTTTGAAGAAAGGACGCTGTCCCGTGGTTCCTCGAATGAGATAGCCGCGTCCGAAATTCCAAGTATAAGTGATTCAAAGCATGTTGCCGTTGGCTGATGCCACACATCAAGATGAATCTGAGGGTGCGAGCGTTCAAACGAGTCATACCATTTTTCGGCAAAAAGGCGCCCCCGTCCATGAAGGCAGGGGGCGTAAAGACGGAAATGGCCGTCGGGCGAAACGCAGCCGTTCCCCGATTGAGCGTACTTTTTGAGATCGTCGACTTGTGCCAGGATCACGCGTGCACGACGCGCAAATTCTCTGCCCGCCGGAGACAAAACAGCCTCCCCCGCCGATCGGTTGAGCAAAACAATCTGATACTCAGATTCCAACTTTTTGATTGCCGACGAAACGGCCTGTGGGCTCACATGAACGGCTCGAGCCGCTTTGCGCACGCCGCCGTAGTTCGCTACCGCTTGAAGGTATTCGAGTTGAGAAAGCTGCATAGGTTACTCCAAAGGCAGCCAAGTCGACGGCCTACGCGCCCTCAGATGAGGTTCTCGCCCAGGTTCTTGCCGCCGAGGACGTGCATGTGGAAGTGCATGACGGTCTGACCGGCGTTAACGCCCTTGTTGGAGATGACGCGGAAACCGTCCTCCAAGCCCTTGGCCTTAGCGACCTCCTGGATGGCGTGAGCCATGGCGCCCATGGTCTCGGCCGGTACGTTGTCAGCGATGTCGCTGTAGTGCTTCTTGGGGATCACGAGCGTGTGGACCGGCGCCTGGGGATTGAGGTCGTCGAACGCGATGACCTGATCGTCCTCATAGACAACGGTCGAGGGGATCTCGTGGTTGGCGATTTTGCAGAAGATGCAATCACACATGGTTGGTTCCTTTCTCACAGACCAAGGTAATTATATTTGGTCAGGATGGTTAGAACGAGAGGTTGTCGTCGGTGTTGGCGGCCTCGCCGTCGGCGAGCACGTCGTTGCCGTCGACGTCCTTGAGAAGCACCGAGACCTTCTGCTCGGCATCGGACAGGCGGGTGCGCAGGCTCTTGAGGAGCTCGACGCCGCGGGTATAGCTCTCGAGCGACTCCTCGAGCTCCATATCGCCCGACTCCAAGCTGCGAATGATGAGCTCCAGCTCCTGCGAGGCCTGCTTGTACGTAAGCTGCTCGACCGGGGTCTTCTCTGCCATATCTGTTTCCTTTCCTAAAGGTTTATCGCTATGAAACGCGGTCTATTCGACCGTATCGACCGTTGCCGCCACGTTGCCGTCTGCCATGCGCACGCGGATGGCGTCGCCGGGCTTAAAGGTCTTGGCGCTCGTGGCCACCCCATCATCGCTGTACGCGATGGAATAACCACGAGCAAGCACCTTGAGCGGCGACAGGGCATCGAGCGAGGCTGCCGCACGGCCCAGGTCGGACGCTGGCTTGTTGAGCATCGTGCGCCCCTGATGCTCCAGACGAGAACTCGCAAGCGCGAGCGCATGGCGCTTGCCATCGAGCCCCGAGGTGCTTGCAACCAGACGCTCGGGCAGGTGCTCAAAGTTGGAGCGGAATGTCCCGACCGAGCGCGCTATGGCGCCCGACAGGCGATCGGCCGTCAGGGCAAGCTCAGACTCGCGACGCTCGACCATAAATGTGGGGTCGTTGAGGCACGGGCGGCACGCGGCTGCATCGAGTGCGTCGCCCAGACGAGCCGTATAGGTGTCCCAGGCACGACGGCCGCGTTGGTCGAGCATTTCCAGATCGACCTGATCCGACCCGATCATCGAAGCCATCGCGGCGCCCAGACGCTGATGGCGCGTCTCGAGCACGTCGGCCAACTCCGTCATAGCCGGCGCCACCGATTCTGCCGCTGCCGTTGGCGTGGAGGCGCGACGGTCGCTCACCATGTCGCAGATCGAGGTATCGGGCTCATGCCCAATGCCCGTCACCACAGGCACGGGACAGGCTGCCACCGCACGGGCAAGCTCCTCGTCGTTAAAGGTCATGAGGTCCTCGAAGGAGCCACCGCCGCGCACCAGCAAGATGCAATCGGGTGCCGGCGTAATGGCAGCGGCGCGGCGCAAGCCTTCAATAAGCTCTGCCGGCGCACCCTCGCCTTGCACCTTGGCACCCACGCAAACAAGCTCGACAAGCGGGTTGCGACGGCGCAGTGTGCGCTTGACGTCGTCGATCACGGCACCCGAAAGCGAGGTGACGACTGCCACACGCGAGCAAAACACCGGAATGCGACGTTTGCGCGCCTCGTCCATCAGGCCCTCGCGACGCAGTTTTTCGGCCAACTGAGCCACCTGCTGACGCAGCAGGCCCTCCCCCGCCAGCGAGAACGAGCGGGCAACGAAGCTCATGCGACCCGTAGGCTTGTAAAGATTGAAGCTACCCTTAAAGCTCACCTGCATGCCGTCGCGCAAGTCGAAGGTACGCTTAAGGTAGGCGCCCTTCCAGATGATGCAGTCGACGGCGGCCGAGTCGTCCTTGATTTGGAAGTAGCAGTGGCCGCTTCGGGCATTGGGACCGCGGAAACCCGTGACCTCACCCAAAACGCTCAGCTGCGGAATGGCATCGAGCGCGCCGGCGGCGATCTCTACCGCTTGGCTCACGCTGAGCTCTTTGCGCTCCTGCTCTTCCGATCCGTCGAACTCGGCGGAAACGGTATTGCCGGTCAGATTCCAGCCTGCCACGCAGCCCCCTTTCGTCATCGTGCACAAGGGCTTCGGCCCTGCGCAAATTCAAGTCCAACACATAGTACAGCGCCGCGGGGACACAAATCCCCACGGCGCCCGTCGGTCCCATTTGTTATCGGTTGGAGTTTCTGTTGTAACGAGCCATAAGGTAGAGCAGCTGAATGATCGAAGTGAGCGCTGCAGCAACATAGGTAAGCGCAGCGGCCGTCAGGACCTTCTTGGCACCGTTGACCTGCTTGGAGCTCATACCCGACTGCTCAATATACGCCACGGCGCGCCGACTGGCATCAATCTCAACCGGCAGCGTAACCAGCTGGAACAGCACGCTAAACGAGAAGAAGATCAGTGCGAGGGTCGTGAGTCCCGCGATGTTCATAAACAGGCCCATGAGCAGCACGATCGTCCAGGTGTTCTGGGTAAAGTTGACGACGGGGACCAAAGCGGTGCGCACCTTCATCATGGCATAACCACTTTGACGCTGAGCGGCGTGACCCGCCTCGTGACAAGCGACGGCAACGCTTGCGACCGAACCGCCCGAACGGTTGGCGTCCGAGAGATACAGGTTGTTATCCTGCGGGTTGTAATGGTCGGTGAGCTCACCGGCGACACCCTTGATACCCACGGCATTGCAACCGCTGGCGTCAAGCATGCGGCGAGCGACCGTGGCACCCGTGTCACCGTCTGAGCGAACCTTGGACCAGGTTTTGTACGTCGAGTTGATATAGTTCTGTGCGGCAAGGCCAAGTACCGTGCAGACAAGAACAACCAGCAGGTACAGCGGGTCGATGCCAAAGCCATATCCATAGTAATAGGGCATGCGAATTCCTCCGAATCGAGTTACACGTTGGAGGCATTCTACCCACTCGCCCAGCAGGCAAGTCAGCATCGATGTTTAGGCATTGTCAGCGAAAACGGCCGAGAGCGAGCAAGGTGACGTGAAAGAGAAGCGACGCGTACTTTGGTACGCGAGCGACGATTGAACGTCAGATTGCCGCTCTCGGCCGTTTGCAGCGTCGAGCTGTTACGCGGTTTGGTAAAACCGCGTAACTATATACCTATAACAACTCAATCTTTCCGTCCTTCACGGTGAGGCCCATGTTGCCGGAAAGCAGATCGTCCAGGCGCGAGCCCACAAGCTCAAAGCGCCAGCCTTCGCGCAGGGGACTCTGCTCGGGATGCTCAATGTAGTCGGCCAGGTCATCGCGCGAGGCAATGACCGAGGTCGCCACGCCCGAGCGCTCGGAGACCAAGCGAATAAGCGCATACATAAGGTCGGTCACGCTCTCCAACTCCGGCGAAATCTGGCGATGCCCGCGCACCATGAGCGGCAGGCGGTCGTGCGGGCAGCTCGCGCCGCGTTTGATGGCCATGAGCGCGCCGTCCACATCGCGCTCCCCCAGCTGGTCGGTGCCGCGGATGCTGCGGAACTCCTCGACGCGCACGGGATTGCGCTTGACGAGCGCCAGCAGCGTATCGTCGGACATGACCCACTTGCGCGGGATGTTGCGGCGCTCGGCGCGGTCCTCGCGCCAGGCGGCGAGCTCGCGCGCGATGCCCAACTGGTGACGGCTGCACGAGTTGATGCGCTTGACCTTGCGGAATGCCTCGTGACGATCGGCGCGATAATGCGACTCGTCGGCCAGCGGACGCAACTCGTCGAGCACCCAGTCCACCCGGCCCAGCTCGCGCAGGCGACTCATCATCTCGGTATAGGCAACGATCAAATACTTGACGTCATCGATCGCGTACTCAATCTGCTTATCGGTCAGCGGGCGGCGCGACCAATCGGTCAGCGACTCGGTCTTGGGCAATGAGACACCGCAAAACGTCTGCACGAGCGCGCCGTAGGAAATCTGCTGGCGCTCGCCCAAAAAGGCGGCGGCCACCTGCGTGTCAAAAATGGGACGCGGCAGCGCGCCCACGGTATGGAGCATAACCTCCATATCCTGCGAGCAGGCGTGAAATACCTTGGTCACGCTCTCGTCGGCCATGAGTTCGGCCAAGGGAGACAGGTCGTCGATCACCAGAGGATCGACCGCGACGCTCTCGGCAGGGGTGGCAATCTGAACCAAGCACAGGCGCGGGTGGAACGTGCGCTCGCGCAAAAACTCGGTATCGACGGCAATCGCGTCGAACTCGAGGGCGCGCTGACAAAAGTCGAGCAGAGCCTGATGTGTGGAAATGTACATATCAACCCATCGAATAAGGTTAGGCCCGAAAAACACGGGTAGGATATCGGCATTGCCCTACAACTATACTCGGTTAGTCACAGAACGGGAACGTAAGTATGCGCTGCCTTATCATCCACAACCCGGCATCGGGCCCCAGCTCAGATGAAATCTACGCGTTCACGCACGCCCTCGCGCAGGGCGGCGACGAGGTCGTGATGCGTTTTATCGGCGATGGCATGGAACCCGAGGACGCCGTGGCAGACGTGCGCGAGTTTGATCGCGTGGTGATTTCGGGCGGCGACGGCACCGTCTCCAACGTGCTCGACCAAATGCGCGGATGCGGCGTCCCCACGCTCGTCTTCCCCTCCGGCACGGCTTGCCTGTTCTTTAACAACATTGGCAATGCCCCCGAGGCCGCGGCGCTCGCCAAGGCCTGCCGCGTCGGCCGTACCGTCAAGGCGGACATGGGCGAGCTCTTTTGGCTCGACGAGAACGGCAACGAAAAGCGCCACGGCTTCATCATCATCGCCGGATCGGGCTACGACGCCGAGATCATGATGAAGGCCGCCCCCACCAAAAACGACATCGGCGAGATCGCCTACTTCCTATCCGCGCTCGCTACGCCCAACCCCACGGTGGCGCACTTTACGATTGAACATGACGGCATTGTCGAGGAGCTCGATGGCATCTGCTGCATGGCCGGCAACACCTCGGTCATCCAAAACGACATCAACCTGTTCCCCGACTGTCGCATGAACGATGGCATGGTCGACATCGCGGTCATCGAGCCCGTAAAAACCGTGCAGCTGCTCCCGACCGTGATCACCGCCGCGCTCGACCCCGCCGGCAAGGTGCTCGGCCGTCCGCAGTTTAAGATCATCCAGACCAAAGAAGCCAAGATCACCTGCACCCCGTCGCTGGGCATGCAGTTCGATGGCGAAATCATCTCCAGCAACTCGGGCGTCTTTGGAGCCCGCGCACTTCCGCAATGCCTCGACCTCATCGTCGACGAATTCTCCCCACTCGGAAAATAGGAGGACCCCATGAACGACAATCCCCTGCTCGGCTTTATCGTCATCGTTTTGGCCATGCTCATCGGCTATGCGATTAACGTTATCCACCGCCGGAAGAAGTAATTCCACATTGGTATGATATTCATCCAATCATCGTCTCCCCCGTTGTTTATGCATTTGCCAAACAGCGGGGGATTTTTCTTTGCGCCCCGTGCAAGGTGCTTTATTCAGGTAGAGTAATTGCAGGGTGCCTTTATTTAAGTAAAGCTACATAATGAGTATTCTTATCCGTTCATCGCATATTATAGGACGCTCATCGAGTATTTCATCGAAATAGATGAATACTCTTTAGACTTCCTATAGGCTAATAGATGTATTTATTAGCTGAGATTCCACATAGCTTTGCGGGGTCTCAACAGTTGGGAGGGATTATGAGGTTTACTCATCCTGTCAACACGCTCAAGAAGCTCGGCTGCGGCCTTGCGTTTGGAGCAGCGGCTATCATGGCCATGCCGACTTCGGCACTCGCCTGCACCCAGATCTACATGGGCAGCAAGCTGACGGCAGACGGCAACACGTACTACGGCCGTTCCGAGGACTTCGGTCCGCGCTACATCAAGCACTTTGGCATTGAGCCCGCACACAAGGACGGCAACGAGTACACCTCGGTCGAGTCCGGTTTTGAGTACAAGTCCAAGGGCGCAACCTACCGCTACACCTTCGTTCGCGACAACCCCTCGCAGTGGGAAGATCGCTACGACGCATATTCCGAGGCAGGCATCAACGAGAAGGGCGTCTCCTGCTCTGCCACGTTGAGCACCTCCTATAACGAGAAGGCCGAAGAGGCCGACCCCATCACCGAGGAGACTGGCATTGGCGAATACAACTACGCCAGCGTCATTCTGGGCGAGAGTGCCACGGCCCGCGAGGGTGTCGAGCTCCTCGGCAGCCTGATTGACGAGCAGGGCGTCTGCTCCAACGACCAGATCATCATTGCCGACAACAACGAGACCTGGTTGTTTGCAGCGCTTTCCGGCCATCAGTGGATCGCCATGAGGCTCACTGACGATATCGCCTCGCTCAACCCCAACATCGGCAACCTCACCTATGACGTCGACCTCGACGACACCGAGAACTGCCTCCACTCCGAGGGCATCGAGTCTATGCCTAAGGAGAAGGGCTTTGCCGAGTACACCGACGGCAAGTTCGACGTCGCCAAGACCTACGGCGAGGAGATTGGCGAGGCCGGCATGCACCAGTGGTCGCGCTATATCCAGGGCCGCGATTACTTCATGGCTCCGCTTGCTGAGGGCACCGACTACGAGATCGTCAAGGACGAGCGCGAAGACGCTCGCGCGACGACCGGCGCCCTGGTCCACGAAATGCAGCCGCTGTTCTTTACGCCCGGCAAGTCCGACTGGAACACCTTTGAGATGATTCGTTCCTTCGCCGCTCGCGGCGAGAATGTCGCCGGCCTCAACGCCAACACCGACGGCGCGTATGCCATCGGCTCCAACCGCAACACCGAAATCCACACCTTCCAGATCCGTCACGGCATGGACCCCGAGATCGCGACCATCCAGTGGGAGATGCTCTCCAACGCCGAGTTCTCCGTCGCTATCCCCCTCTATTCCGCACTGCTCACCGAGGTCAGCCCCTACTTCAGCGATCAGGATGTCTCCTTCGATCACTGCGAAGAGGAAGACGTCGTGAACAACGAGGAGCCCAAGAACTCCATCAACTACGTCCTCATGGACATCAACACGCTCGCCTATGAGAACCGCGACCACTGCGCCACCGGCGTCCGCGCCTATCTCGACGCCCTGCAGAAGGAGCTCATCGAGCAGAACCTGACCGTCGACGAGGCCATGCAGGCCGAAGAAGGCACCGAAGCCCGCACCGCCCTGGCCAACAAGGCCGGCAAGGCTGCAACCAAGAACACCTATGTTAAGTGCAAGGCCATGCTCGAGGAGATGCGCGACTACCTCCAGGAGGGCGATTTCTCCGAGGAGTTCGTCCCGAGTGACTACGATGCTGACAACGACTGCCTGGTCGAGTCCATCACCTACGCCGACGAGGCCCTTTCCGATGAGGACGTGGCCGAGCCCGAGGCCGAAGAGGAAGAGGTCACCGAGGAGAAGTCCGAGGGCAACAACATGGCCGCCATGGCCGTTGGCGCCGTCGTCATCATCGGTGTCTGCGCCTACGTGATCTATCGTCGCAAGAAGGCCTAAGACCCTCACGTTCTAAAGGAGGGCGAGACAGCGTGAGCGGCCTTGCCCTCCTAGCCCGTCATCTGACCGGCGGGAAACGCCGCTGAAATCTTTTCAAAAAAGATTTCCCTGCACATATATCGCTGTGCTATAGTGCAGCGCAACAGCAATCAGGTGCTACCGAGCCACGGCATCACGAAAGGAGCCACCAACATGAAGAACTCGATGACGTCTCTCAACAACTGGTGGTGGCGTGATGCGAATACGATCGGTCGACGGTGAGTCCCTCACGCCTGTTTTTGCGCTCTAGGTGATTGGAAGGCCTCCGGTTTCGACCGGGGGCCTTTTTCTATCTCGAGCCCGATCGCATTCGCATCACGCGCCTCCGTTTTTCTTGCACTCCCCTTTTTGAAAGGACTTTCACCATGTCTCAGAACACCACCGCCGCCCAGCCCCGTACCGTCCAGACCGCCGACCGCGGTAAGCTCGATATCCGTGCCCTTGTCCTGCTCGCCATCCTGCTTGCCGCCGGCTTCATCCTCAACTTCACCGTCGGCAAGGCCATCTCGGGCATCTCGGGCGGCATGATCAGCCCCGAGTTCATCATCTCGGCCTTCTGCCTCACCATCCTGGTCATTCGCCCCAACATTGGCCAGGCGCTCGTCATCGGCCTCATCTCGGCCGCCGTGATCCAGATCACCACCACCTCGCCGTTTGTCGATTTTGCCGCCGAGGGTATCGCCGCCATGCTCATGGCCGCCATTGTCAACGCCGCTGCTAAGGGCGGTCAGGTCAAGCCCGCCGTCGCCGTTGTCGCAACGTTCGTGACCACCTTCGTCTCGGGCGTCATCTTCATGGTTATCAAAATGGCCATGCTCGGCGTGGTGGGCGAGCTCGCCGCAGCCATGCTGCCCGTCGTCGCCATGACCGCCGTCTTTAACGCCATCCTGGTCGGCGCCCTCTATCTGCCCATCCAAAAGGCTCTGAAGCTTAACTAACCTGCTCGGCTTTACGAGCCATCCCGACGCTCCACCAGCAAAGACTGTCCCAAACAACTAGCTCTTGGGGACGTTCTTTAACGACTAGTCATGTAAGAACGTCCCCAACGACTATGAAAGGTATTCATGGAAACGATCATCAGCGTCGATGACGTCTCGTTCTCATATGGCAGCGCACCCGAGCCCGCGCTCGCCCACGTGTCGTTTAATGTGCATCAGGGAGATTTCATCGGCATCATCGGGCCCTCGGGCGCCGGCAAGTCCACGATTGCCGCCTGCCTGTCGGGCGCCGTGCCCCACCACTACACCGGCACGTTCTTTGGGTCCGTAATGGTTGACGGCCACGACACCTGCGAGGTCTCGTTGACCGACGTGTCGCAAATCGTCGGCAGCGTGCTGCAGGATATCGACACGCAGATGGTCGCCTCGGTCGTCGAGGACGAGATGCTCTTTGGCCTCGAGAACTTTGGCGTCCCCCATGACCAGATCGAGCAGCGCGTGAGCGAAACGCTCGAGACCGTCGGCATCAGCGACCTGCGCGACCGCGAGATTGCCACCCTCTCGGGCGGACAGAAGCAAAAGGTAGCCATCGCCGCCATTCTCGCTATGCGTCCGCGCGTCTTGGTTCTCGACGAGCCCACCGCGGCACTCGACCCCGCCAGCTCCACGTTGGTCTTCGAGACGCTGCGTGAGGCAAACCGCGCGCTTGGAATCACCATCGTCGTCGTTGAGCAAAAGGTCGCCCTACTCTCGGAGTACTGCAACCGCGTGCTCGTGCTCAACCATGGCGAAATCGCGCTGCAGGGCGAGCCACACGAGGTCTTCGCGCATACCGACGAGCTCCGTGCCATCGGCGTCGACTGCCCTCGCGTCACGCGTATCTTCAATAGCCTCGAGGCCGATGGCCTGGCAAGCGGTACCCCTTGCTTGGATGTCGATGAGGCCGAGCGCCTGATTTCGGGCATCGTCGACCCCGCACACGCAAGCAGCGACATTCAGGCACCCGCCGGCTCACCGCACGCACCGTCGTTGCGCCCGCACGCCAAGGACGCCGAGCCCGTGCTCACCTTCGACCATGTTGAGTTTGCCTATCCCAATGGCGGCGCCGCCGTCCACGACCTCAACCTGACCCTCTATCCCGGCGAGCTCGTGGGCATCGTCGGCCAGAACGGTGCCGGCAAGACCACGCTCACCAAGCTGCTCACAGGCCTGCTTAAGCCCGCCTCGGGCAGCGTGCGCGTTACGGGGCTGGATACCGCCGCGGTCCCCACGAGCCGCATTGCCCGCGAGGTCGCAACGCTCTTCCAAAACCCCGACCGCCAGATCTGCAAGGATACCGTACTCGACGAGGTCGCTTTTGGCCTGGAACTTGGCGGCATGGACCGCGCCGAGGCTCTGCGTCGTGCTCAACTTGTTATCGACCGCTTTGGCCTGCCTGCCGATGAGGCACCTTTCTCACTTTCGCGCGGCCAGCGACAAATGGTGGCGCTTGCCTCCGTCGTAGTGGTTGAGCCCAAGATCGTCGTGCTCGACGAGCCCACGAGCGGCCTTGATTACCGCGAGTGCATGACCGTCATGGAAACGGTGCGCACCATGGCCGAGCGCGGCTGCGCCGTGATTATGGTCTGTCACGACATGGAAGTCGTTTCCGACTTTGCCGAGCGTATCGTAGTAATGGCCGACGGTCGTATCCTCGACCGCGGCCGCACGCACGAGCTATTCTCGAACATCGATCTCATACGGCGTGCCTACGTGGAGCCTCCCCAGGTTATTGAACTCTCGCGCCGTCTGGCATCCTCCGTCTCTCCCGTCTTTGCACAGGTGAGCGAGGTCACCGATATCGTTCGCATTACCGAGGAGATGGTCCACCGTGGTTAACGTCATCGACTATATGCCGGGCGACACACTGCTGCACCGCTTGAACCCGGTCGTCAAACTGGGCCTTGCCGCCGCCATCATCATCGGCATCTTCCTGTCCGACACCTACGTGGCGCTGTTGGGCTTTTTGGCACTCACCCTCGCACTGGGCGCCTATGCCGGTGTCGTCGACCGTCTGTTCTCGTTGCTCAAGTTGCTGATTCCGCTCGCGCTTATCATGCTGGTGCTCCAGCTAGCCTTTATGCGCGATGGCAACGTGGTGTGGGGCTTTATCACCGACACGGGCCTCATCACGGGATCGAAGGCCTGCCTGCGCCTGCTGGGCGTGGCGTTACCACTCATCCTCATGCTCATGGTGACCAAGCTCAACGACCTTGCCAACGCCTGCGTCGAGGTGCTGCACGTGCCGTATCGCTATGCCTTCACCTTTACCACGGCGCTACGCTTTGTGCCGGTGTTTGGTCAGGAGATGAACGCCATCATGGAAGCGCAGACCGCACGCGGCGTCGAGTACGACACCAAGAACCCCATCAAGAAGCTTAAGCTCATGCTGCCACTGTGCGTGCCACTGCTCATCTCGAGCGTGGGCAAGACCGATGCCACAGCCTTGGCGGCAGAACAGCGCGGCTTCTATCTGCGTACACGCGCCAGCTCGTACAAGCGCTACCCCATCAAGGGCCTGGACATCGCCGTGCTCATCGTCAGCATCGCCCTCATCGCCATCGGCTTCCTGTTCTAGTTCACCACCGACAGCAACCACCCAACGCAAAAGGCCTCGGCTCGCACCAAACGAGCCGAGGCCTTTACTGTTTCACCAGATAAAATCTACCAAAATTAACCTGTCCCTTTTTTGGCAGGTCGGAAGCTAGAGGCGGTAGGGAGCGCCGCTGCGGATGATGGATTCGCGCACCAGGACATCCATGGCATCGAGGGTGATCTCGGGCATCTCTCGATACTTCTGCAGCACCGATAGCTCGGTGCAGGCCAGAATGACACGGTCGCAGCCGCTACGGGCGAACTCCCACATCACGCGGTCGAACTTATCCATATCGGGCTCACGTCCGGCCTTCACATCATCGTAGATAAGCGACATCACATCGTTCTGACGTTTCTCGCTGGGATAGACGACCTCAACACCCGCAGCCTCGCATTCGCGGCCGTAGACGCCCGCGCCCACGGTTCCGTCGGTGCCCATAATGCCAATCTTGTGCACCGGCTCGGCCGGCATACTCAGGTTGGGGTCGAACTCGCACTCCCCCATCACCGCACCCGCAAGGGCATAGCGCACCGACTCACGCGGCATGTGGATAATCGGCACCTTCGTAAACGACTGGATCTGGTCGTAGAAGTAGTGCGACGTGTTGCAGGGAATGGCAATGTGCGCACAGCCCAGCGACTCGAGTGCCTGGGCACACTCTTTCATGGTCGCCAGCAGCTTGGCATGCTCGCCGGTCTTAATGGCAAGCGTGCGGTCGGGCATGGTCGACTTGGAGAGCACCACCATGTCGATATGTTCCTGATCGCAGGCAGCAGCCGTATGGCGCACCACCTGGTCGTAGTAATACGACGTGGCCTCGGCGCCCATGCCGCCGATAACTCCCAGCTTTTCCATCGCCGCCTCCTTGGTGACGCTTGCGCAATTGCGCGTATCATACCCGCACCCGCCCGATGTAAACCGGACGGGCGCCGCACTCATCTACTTGTAATACGTCTTGAACAGCTTAAAGTGGCGCAGCTTGGTGTGCCACATGCGCAGCCAGCGGTTAAAGACAAAGTCGCCCTTCATAAACGAAGGGTCGGCGCCCTTGCCTTCCTTGTCCAGGCGATGCACTTTAGCGCGCAGCTCGGAATCCTTGACGTACTTGTCGACGACGCCCATGGGGACGACCATCCACAGCGCCTCGTCCTGCGCCGTCACAAACTCCGGCTCAAACGGGCGGTTGAACACATACTCGTCCACCACATACTTGGCAACGTTAAAGCCGCTGTTGGTGACGTAGTAGTTGCTGCGGCCTTGGCGCGTGTTGAAATCGAAGAACTTAAACGAGCCGTCGCGCTCGTCGTACTTAACGTCAAAGTTGGAATAGCCCACAAAGTGAAGGTCCTCGAGCAACTTGCGCACGCCGCCCATGAGCTCGTCATTGGGCTCGGTGATGATACAGGCGTGGTTGCCGACACCGTGAGGCTGATGCTCCTCGAGCAGCACGTGGCCCAGGCACATCATGCGCACCTTGCCGTTGCGGTCGGAATAACTGGTGAGCACGCGCATGTACTCGTCGTTGCCGGGCACGCGATCCTGCAAGATCAGGTCGTCGGTGTAGCCGCTGGCATACGAGTCGCGAATGACCTGTTCCAGCTCGGCACGGTCGGCAATCTCATAGGCCTTTTTCTGGCCCTCGAACTCATGCTGCCACCACATGATGCCGTCAGAAGGCTTCAGAATCATCGGGTAGGGAAAATCGATCTGGTCGAGCACTTCGGCAGGTGCCTCGCCTTGGGCGTTCAGCATCGCCATGGTGAAGGTAAAGGTATGCGGATAGGGCACGCCATGCTTCTCGCACAGCTCGTAGAAGATCTCCTTCTTCTGACACTGCTCAAGCATGCTGTAGGGAGCGTAAGGCGCGACGATGTTATCCGCCAACTCATGGGCATCCTTGGCCTGAGCCACGAGGGCAACATAGTTATCGCCACAGCCCACAAGAACAATCGTCTTATCGGCATGCGCTTGGGCAATGCCGTTGACGGTCCTGAGCATCACGGGCATGGTATCGATATCCACGTTGGGCGTGTAGTCGATAATCTGGCTGCGGTACGCGGGACCCGTCTGGTACTTGCCAAAGACCAGACTCTTGACCTGGTACTCCTCGTAGAAGGCGCGCGCCACCGAATAGGCGTTGATGTCGCCACCGAGCAGCACGGGAATGAACTCGCGCTCTGTAAACTGCAATGCCATGGAAACTTCCTATCATGAACTGCCCACACAACGGGCGGTCTTTGCGCAACTGATTTATTCTAGCGTGCCAAGCCGCCGGCGCCCAAAGCTCCACCGTATCTATGGCAATCGACGTAATCGTCCAGCATGAAATCCGCCCTCGCCGTGATGGGACCCTGTAGTTGCAAAACCCCACATGAGGCGACTTTTGATAAACAAAAACCCTCTCGACAGGGTTCCGTAACGTTAAAGTTGAACTCTATGGTTTCTCAACAATTCATCATAACTGCAGGTCAAAGCCAAAGCCTCAAGTTCAACTTGACCCTTTGGAACCTTTAAGGTTCAAGTTGAGGTCGAAAGCAGTAGTAGAATACCGTTCGAACCATAACCTACGATTGATTGCAGAGGGACTGGATGCAGCATTCGAATCATCGCACCGCAGCGCTCATTGCGTCGAAGCCGGCTCGTATCATCACGAGCGCCGCGCTCGCCGTTGCGCTGACGGCCACGCCGATGCTCTCCCCCGTTGCGGCGTATGCCGCCTCGCAGGCAACGCAGGACCAGCTTTCCGCAGCCCAGCAGAAGATCGAAGCCGCCACGAGCGCCTACAACGACGCCCGCACCAAACTCGATGACCTGCAAAAGCAGATTGACTCCAATGAGGCAAGCATCGAGGAAATCGAGGCTAAACTTCCCGAGCAGCAGGCCAAGGCAAGCTCCGCCATGCGCGATCTGTACAAGTATCAGAAAGGCACCAATCCCATCGTGAGCTTCCTGGTCAATGCGCAGAGCCTGGGTGAGTTCATCACGACCTGCAAATACACCAACCAGATCACGAGCTCGAGCGTCGACGAGATCGAAGAGCTCAATAATATGCAAACCGAACTCGAGCAGAACAAGGCCGAGCTCCAGCAGGCCAAGTCTCAGCTTGAGGCAGAGCAGAAAAACGCCGAGGATGCGCTGGCGCAGGCCCAGCAGCTCCGCAGCGAGGCACAGGCAAAAGCCGAGCAGGAAAATGCCGCCGAGCTTGCCAAGCTTGAGGCCGATAAGGCCGCTGCCGCCGAGAAGCTCTCGGGCGAGGGCGTAAGCGGCGGCAATTCCAGCAGCCAGGCCACCAACACCAACACCACCATAGACACCACGGTGAACAACTCCAATACCGGTAGTTCCGATTACGATTCGTTCATTAATGAGTGGACGAGCCGCATCGACAATTATCTCGCCGGCTCCCCCATGGCAGGCCAGGGCTATAACTTTGCCGTCGCCGCTTGGAATACCGGTGTCGACCCCCGTTGGTCCCCCGCCATCGCCTGCATCGAGAGCACCAAGGGTGCTTATTGCGCCAATTCTTACAACGCCTGGGGCTGGAGTGCCCGTGGCGGCGGTTGGCGCAGCTTTGGCAGCTGGAGCGAGGGCATCTCCGCTCACGTTGCCTATCTGGGCGCCAACTACGGCTCCACCCTTACCCCGGCAGCGGCCAAAAAGTACTGCCCGCCCACGTGGCAGGACTGGTACAACAAAGTCGCCGCTCAGATGAACCGCATCTAGGTGCAACTGCAAAGGGCCCCAATGGGGCCCTTTTCTTTTAGGTAGCGGAGGTATCGACGACGCCGGTCGCATTGGCAACCGCGACTATGACGATCATGCATAGGAGCAGCACACCCAATGCCTTGAGCCAGAGTTTCGCGAGTTTCTTGCCGCGATAGCTGTCGAGCAGTACGAATCGCCGACGAAGACGGCGCTTATCGAGCAGCGCAAAATGCATAAGCACCATAAGGCCATCGACAAAGAAATAATACTCGATTATGAGAAGCCACGTCGGGTAGCCTTGGTTTGCTCCCGTGGGGTGAAAGACGGCAAAGTGACTTCCGGCAAAGAACACAAGTAGCGAGAAGCAGACAAGCGTATTCCAAATGCGCCCCAGAGACTCCGGAACGCGAGAGAGCAGACCGCATGCAGCGGAGGCGGCAGACCCAGGAAGCCCTGCGGGGTTCTGGAGCCCTTGGGGCGTCAACACCGTCTCCGAGGCCGGAGTACGGACAGGCGCAGGTGTAGGAGGCCGCACGGGGCGGCTCAGATCGTATGCCGAGCGCGTCGCCCGTCCCAATGCCTCCGCACTCGCAAAACGCTTGGCCGGGTCGAGCGCCATCGACATGCAGATGACATCGGCAAGTGGAGTGGGAATGCCACGCGCCTCGCATTGCTCGCGCATGTCGAGCCCTGGTTTAGGGTCGATTCCCGTCAAGCAGAAGAACAACAGGGCGCCAAGTGCGTAGACGTCGCTGCGCACACTCGTCTGCCCAAACCCATACTGCTCGGGCGGCGCATAGGGTCGCGTGCCAAACTTGACGGTGTCTGCATCGGCGCCATCGCGCCACACGCGCGCGATCCCCAAGTCAATAATCACCAGCGACGAAAACGTCAGGCCGTCATCGAGCGTACGGCTCGCACCCGTCACGATGATATTCGACGGTTTGAGGTCGCGATGGATCACCGGCGCCGACGTCTCCCCCGCCATTGCAAAACCGGCGTGGAGCTCGCCCACGGCGTCGCAAAGGGCAGGATACAATTCACGTGCATAATCGGGGGTGGCTCCCAGACGGTCCACCAGCACCCCGAGCGTCTCCCCTTCGATATATTCCATAACCACGTTGAGCTCGTCGACCACACGACGGCAATCGACGATTCTGGGCAGGTGCTCAAAACGCCTGCCCGCCCGTTGAGCGGCAAACAGACGCTCGTATGCCCCGCCGATTTGAGCCGAAGCATCGATGCGTTTACGGACAAAGGGGCCGAGCGAACCACCGCCGGTTCCTTCAAAGTACACGAGCTCGGTTGTTTCAACGGACGAGCGCTTAAGCACTCGCTCCACGCGATAGCTGTCGTCGCGATCGAGCGACGCCAGGTGCTCGGCAAGCGCTGCGGTCAGCTCGTCATCGGAATATGTTGGGGTCTGAGTATCCATAGCCTCCATCATAGCGCAGGGCGCAGACACCCCATGGCATCCGCGCCCCGTTCGTTTGCATCGTTGTTCGGCAGCTCCGCCGGCTCAGATATCAGCCGCTAACTCACCGTCTCCTCGCCAAAGCGATACAGCTCCTCGTTGACCTTTTGGAGGCTACACCCGCGATCGATGCAAAAGATGATAATCGCATCACGGCGATCCTTGCAGTTAAGGACGCTTACCCCGGCAGCCGTCAGCGCACGGTTGGTCTCTTTGAGCGTCAGCGCCATCGCAAAGGCAATCTGCAGCACCTTATTGCGACTCGGGTGACGCGCACCAGTAAAGATCTGATAGCCAAAGGTCTCATTGAGATCGGCCATACGAACCACGCGCGAGCGCTCCAAGCCCTTTTCCTGCAACAGCTGCTTCAGGTAGTCCGAAAGCGACGGGGCGGCAAAGTCGTGCTCCCTGATATAGCCATCGATGTTCGGCGCATCGAGAAGCTCGTTGAGCAACTCCTCGGTCAGCTTTTTATCGGGCATACGACTTCACCTCCCCCAGTGCATGCAACATGCTAGAAACCGCTTACGTCCGAACGCTCCCAGCTAGCAACCTGGTCGGGAGACACCGTACCCAGCGCCTCGAACTTCCAGGAGCCACCCGCCTTCAGATGATTGGTGTTTGCAAGAGCCGTTCCAACCTGGTTGCCATCGGCATCATACAGAACATACTCAATCTGGATGTAGCTCTTTTCCTTGTCCGTGTTATTGGTCAGCGTGCCCGTGATCTTATAGGTAAACTGATTGGAAGCGTCTTCAGCCTCGTCAGCAATGGTATACGGTTCTTGCGGTTCTTTTTGCTCCTCAGCCTGCTGTGCCGTCTCGGCAGGTTTTGCCGAATCGCTCGCAGACGAATCGGTTGAGTTGCCGCCCATAGAGCCCACGGCACCGACAATAACCAGCACCACGATGATGCCTAGGACAATCTTGCCGATCGGCTTCTTTCCCTCTTTTGCCATTATTCATCCTTCCTACGATCCGGCTACCGTGCCGGCACACAGCACATCGTAGGAAGGATTGAACTTGAATTCATTAGCTGAGAGCTAAGGTTGCGGTAAACGGCCAATGCAGTTATCCAAACGCCGAGCAAACGCACTTTGCGCGACCGTCTGCCAGCAGTGATCAACCCACCGTGACGGATTCCCCGGTAAAAGCACTGATCATCAACAGGACAAAGAAAACAAGGTAGCTGACACTCAGCAGGTACGCAATGATCAGAAAGACGACCCAGCCGACATTGGTTTTACCGTCGGCACGGCGTTGCCCGCGATTGCGGCAGAGCCAAATCGTCACGCCGATGGCAGTGATAAACAGCACGAGCGCCGCCGCGGCAAGCCCAGCAAGCGCAAACATCACGCCAATGCTCACAGCGATGACCGGAAGCAGCAGCAAACCGCACCCGCATCCACCCGGACTATATACGGCAGACTGTCGGCGTCGCTTCATCGCCGCGCCACCCCCATCATCTCTGAGCACTACAGTGCGATGGCCTGCTGAACAGGAACGATCTTATCGAGTTCCGGTTCGATCCGCCTTTTCTCGGCCTCAAGGTCAAACGCCATCTGAGCGCGCAGCCAATAACCATCCGTCAGGCCAAAATAACGGCAAAGACGGAGGTCGGTGTCGGCCGTCACGCGACGTTTTCCCAAGACAATCTGCCCGATACGCTGAGCCGGAATCCCGGTCTCTTTCGCAAGGCGATATTGAGAAATGCTCATGGGAACAAGAAACTCCTCTTTGAGAAGCTCACCAGGAGTCACTGGCGACAGCAAATCGGCCGAGGTCTCATCACTTGTGATAATCGACGATTTCGACATTCCAAGCCATCTCCTGTCTCCACTCAAAACAGACCCGATAGCGCTCGTTAACACGGATGCTATATTGCCCGGCACGATCGCCCTTCAAAGCTTCCAGGCGGTTGCCCGGTGGAACGCGAAGATCATCAAGCGAAGCACAAACCTGCAGTTGGCGAATCTTCCTCAACGCAACACGCTCAAAGGGCACGAACTTCCTGACCCGCACACCCATGGCAAAGCGTTCGGTATCCTCATCTTTATACGATGCAATCATAGTATCGCCTTACGTTAGTAACGTCAAACGTTTCTATAGACTTACATCTCTATTATATCGTACGTTTGTTCGTATTTTCTAGAACAAATAGTCCTTCACGCCTTAGTCAAGCAAAAGCAATCGTTTGTAGACATCGAGGCCTTTGAGTAGGATTTCCTCGTCGAAGAGCATACTATCGGTATGCAGAGCGCTTGTGGCATAGGCGGGGCAGCCATCCGAATCACTCGGGTTGTCTTGGTCCTCTGGCATACCCGTGCCCAGCAGGAAAAATACGCCCGGCAGATGGCGTTGATAGAACGCGAAATCCTCGGCAATCAGCAAAGGCTCATCTACGAGCTGCAGCTCGGGCAAGGCAGGCGCGACATTGGCAAATAGCTCGGGGTCGTTGTCGACCGGCGGATACCCTTCAGCAAAGTCGAGATCGTACGTGCAGCCCGTTGCAGTGCATGCCTCATCAAGCACGCGGTGCACACCCTCGCGTGCACGGTCGAACATGTCGCCCGTAAACACGCGCAGGCTGCCGGCAACATGGGCCTCCCCCGCCACCGCGTTGCAGACGGTACCGGCCTGCAGTAGGCCAAACTTACCGATACAGGGCTCATCGGCACCCAGCTCATCCATCAGTTCGCGCTCGGCAACCAAAAACTTCGCTGCCGCCAAGGCCGCATCGTGCGACTCCTCGACCGGCACACCATAGGTCTTAGCAATATGAATACTCGTACCGTGAATATGGATGTGCGTCTCGCTCGAACGCGCCAGCAGCGGACCGGAACAACTCGCCAACGTGCCGGCAGGCAGATCGGGCCACACATGGAAGCCAAAAATTCGGTCGACCCCGTAGCGCTCGAACACGCCGCTCTCGCATACCGTCTTGGCGCCACCGGTCGTTTCCTCGGCCGGCTGGAACACAAAGAGCACATTGCGCTTGATGGCGCCCGGCTGCTCGCGAATCGTACGGTCGACATATGTCGCGGCGGCAAGTGCCATAGCCATGTGTCCGTCATGTCCGCAAGCGTGCATCTTGCCGGGATGGGTCGAGGCGAACACTGTCCCCGTTGCCTCGGCAATGGGCAGCGCATCCATGTCGGCCCGGATCGCCGTGGCATGCGTGGCACCAACGCCAGCGTCGAAGAAAGCGCAGACGCAGCTGGGGCACGGATGGGTCACTTCGCAGGTGAGTGGTGCCAACACGCCCTCGATATAGGCTATGGTTTGAGGAAGATCGAAATCGAGCTCCGGAATGCGATGCAGGTCGCGGCGATAGCGACGGAGTTCTTGGAGCTCGGTCATAAAGGATCCCTTCGTGAGGCATATCTGTTGCAACTTATTGTGATACAGGATTGTGGCACACATGTTTCTAGCATATCCCTGCATTTTTTAAACGTTATATACGAATACTCTTGTTTGGTAAAGTGCAACGTGGTAGGGTCGTTACCACTTGATAGAGGCGCGGGCACGAAGAACCGCGGGCGAGCCGGCAGGCTTTGACCCCGTGGGAAGGCGAAACCCGCCGAACTGGGCTTTTCGGGCACGAACAACCTGGTGGGCCTGTGGGAAACACCCACAGGACTGTCTGCAGCAATGCGGGAGCGCTATCCGGACATTGGGTCCACGCTATGCGGATTCGATGCGCAGGTAGCGCCGTCTGGATAGCGAGGTTTACGGGACATGTCATTGACTCCCAACGAGGCATATGTGGCAAAGAAGCCGTTTGTGGACAAGGAAACGCTCGAGCATATCGTTGAGCAGTTCCCCACGCCGTTTCATCTATACGACGAGGCGGGCATCCGCCGCAACATGCAAGAAGTGCGCGACGCCTTTGCATGGAACCCGGGCTTTAAGGAATACTTTGCCGTCAAGGCCAACCCCAACCCGGCGCTCATCTCCATTCTCAACGAATACGGCTGCGGCTGCGATTGCTCGAGCTATACCGAGCTCATGATCGCCCGCTCGCTGGGCATCACGGGACACGACATCATGTTCTCGTCCAACGACACGCCCGCGGCGGACTTTGAGCTCGCCGACAAGCTGGGCGCTATCGTCAACTTCGACGACGTCAGCCACATTGAATTCTTTGAGCGCGTTGCGGGGCCCATTCCCAAGACAGTCAGCTGCCGCTTTAATCCGGGCGGACTGTTTCAGCTCTCCAACGGCATCATGGACAACCCGGGCGACTCCAAATATGGCATGACCACCGAGCAGCTCTTCGAGGCCTTCCGCATACTCAAGGCCAAGGGCGCCGAGCGCTTTGGCATCCACGCATTCCTTGCCAGCAACACCGTCACCAACGACTACTACCCCAAGCTCGCGCGCATCCTCTTTGAGCTTGCCGTGCGCCTGGAACGCGAGACCGGCGCACACGTTGCCTTCATCAACCTATCCGGCGGCGTTGGCATCCCCTACCTGCCCGAGCAACAGGCCAACGACATCCATGCCATCGGCGAGGGAGTGCACGCGGCATACGACGAGATCCTGGTTCCCGCCGGCATGGGCGATGTGGCCATCTGCACCGAGATGGGCCGCTTTATGATGGGCCCCTACGGCTGTCTGGTCACCAAGGCCATCCACGAGAAGCAAATCTACAAGGACTATATCGGTGTCGATGCAAGCGCCGTCGATTTGATTCGCCCTGCCATGTATGGCGCCTACCACCACATTACGGTAATGGGTCAGCCGGGTGGCGCCGACAAGACCGCGGCGCCTGTCACAAACACGTACGACATTACGGGCAATCTGTGCGAGAACAACGACAAGTTCGCCATCGACCGCGAGCTACCGCAGATCGACATGGGTGATGTGCTCGTGATCCACGATACCGGCGCGCATGGCTACTCCATGGGCTACAACTACAACGGCCGTCTGCGCTCCGCCGAGGTGCTGCTGCGCCCCGATGGCTCGGCCGACCTCATCCGCCGTGCTGAGCGCCCGGGCGATTACTTTGCCACGCTCGACGTGCTGCCGAGCGGCCGAGAGCTGCTGGCCAAGTCGCGCGCCGAAAGTGCCCGCCGTCGCGCCCAGGACGAGCGTCTGGCCGTCGCCGCTCAGTGGAACAAACGCATCCAGATCGCGGAAGCGAAGGAGAAGAACATGGATATCCGCAACCTCGAGGGTTCGATCGTCGCCCTCGTCACGCCGTTTAAAAAGGACGGAAGCGTCGACTTTGACGCGCTCGAGCGCCTTATCGATTTCCACCTGCAAAACGGTACCGACGCCATCCTCACCCTGGGCACCACCGGCGAGAGCGCCACGATGACTGACGATGAGGACAACTCCGTTGTCGCCGCGGTGGTCAAGCAGGTTGCAGGCCGTGTCCCCGTCATCGCCGGCTCGGGCTCCAACTCCACGCAGACCATGCTCACCAAGTCGCTCACCTATCAGGGCCTGGGCGCCGACGGCCTGCTGCTCATTGCCCCCTACTACAACAAGTCCAACGAAGAGGGCATCTACCAGCACTTTAAGACCGTTGCCGATGCCGTAGATATCCCCTGCATCCTGTACAACATCCCCGGCCGCTGCGGCTGCGGCATCAGCGAGCGCAATGTGGAGCGCTTGGCCGCGCACCCCAACATCATGGGTATTAAGGAAGCCTCGGGCAACGTCGCCTACGCGGCCAAGATCGCCCACCTGCTGTCCGACGACTTCCGCATGTACTCGGGCGAGGACGCCCTCACCGTGCCGCTCATGAGCCTGGGTGCCTCGGGCACCATCAGCGTGTGGGCCGATGTTCAGCCGCAGCTCGTGCACGACATGTGCCGCGCCTATCTGGACGGTGACGTGGAGCGCGCCCGCGATATCCAGATCGCCGGTCAGCCGCTCATCAACGCCCTCTTTAGCGAGGTCAACCCCATCCCTGTTAAGGAAGCGCTCGCACAGATGGGTATGATCGAGGCAAACTACCGCATGCCGCTGTGCCCCATGGCCAACGACACGCGCGCTGCACTTACCGATGCTCTGAAGGGAGCTGGTCTGCTTGATTAAGACCGTCATTATGGGAACGGGCCGTATGGGCTCGCTCATCCGCACCACCGCCGAGGGCGTTGTCGACGCCGCCGGTCAGCCCGTTTTTGATATCGTCGCCCAGATCGGCTTCGACTTGTCCGAGCTCGAGAGTGCCCCGGCAGCCGACGTCATCATCGACTTCTCGAACGTCGTGACCTTCGATGCCGTCGTCGCCTATGTCGAGCGTACAGGCGCCGCGTTGGTCTCGGGCACCACGGGCTACACACCAGAGCAGATGGATCGCCTGCGCGAGCTGGGTCAGAACGCCCGCGTCATGCACTCCGGCAATTACTCCATCGGTATCGCAGCCCTGCGTCATCTGGTAGCACAGGCCACACGCGAGCTGCCCGGCTTTGACTGCGAAATCGTCGAGACGCACCATAACCAAAAGGTCGACGCCCCCAGCGGCACTGCCAAGTTGCTGCTCGATGCCGTCGTCGAAGCCGAGCCCGAGGCGGGCTACCACCCCGTCTATGGCCGCGAGGGCATGTGCGGAGCGCGCGACCCCAAGGAGATCGGCATGCACTCGCTGCGCGGTGGCACTGTCGCCGGCGTGCACGAAGTGAGTTTCTTTGGCCAGGACGAGGAAGTCACGCTCACGCATCGCGCCACGAGCCGTCAGATCTTCGTCAACGGCGCCCTGGCAGCCGCGCAGAAGCTCGTCACCCGCGAGCACGGCTTCTATACGTTCGACCAGGTCATGTTTGCCTAACCAGGTATCAACCGGATCCACCCAAAGGAGAGACAGCAAATGAGCAATGCAGCCGATATGGATGCACAGGAGATTATCAACTACATCGCCACCGCGCCCAAAAAAACGCCCGTCAAACTGTACGTGCGCGAAAAGCCGGGCATGAAGGTTGCCTGGGGCGACGCACACGTCTACGGCGGTCGTCGTGGCAAGACTGTCTTTGGCGACTGGGACGAGCTCAAAGCCATCCTTGATGCCAATGCCGATTCCATCGATTACTACGATGTGGAGAACGACTGCCGCAACTCCGCCGTGCCCATGCTCGACCTCAAGGGCATCAACGCCCGCATCGAGCCGGGCGCGATCATCCGCGACCGCGTCGAGATCGGCGACCGCGCCGTCATCATGATGGGTGCCATCATCAATATCGGCTCCGTTATCGGTGAGGGCTCCATGATCGACATGGGCGCCGTGCTGGGCGGCCGCGCCACAGTGGGCAAGAACTGCCACATCGGCGCTGGAACCGTGTTGGCAGGCGTCGTTGAACCCGCAAGCGCCACGCCCGTCATCATCGAGGACGATGTCATGATCGGCGCCAACGCCGTGGTCCTGGAAGGCGTGCACGTAGGCAAGGGCGCTGTCGTTGCCGCCGGCGCCGTGTGCGTCGAGGACGTCCCCGCTGGTGCCGTCGTGGCCGGTGTCCCCGCCCGCGTCATCAAGATGCGCGACGAGAAGACCGACAGCAAGACCGGCCTCGAGGAAGGCCTGCGCCAGCTGTAGGGTTGCGCGGGTTTACCAACCCGCGCAACAGCTCGACGCTGCAAACGCCCCAGAGCGGCAATCTGACGTTCAATCGTCGGGCATGACCAGAAGGTCAATGCCCTCCTCTTTCACGTCACCTTGCTCGCCTAGGGGCGTTTTCGCTGACGTATGCTCAGCCTGCGGCGCAATTCAATCCCATGCAAAAAGGCCGAAGCACCATCGGAGCTTCGGCCTTTGTTTTTTGCAGCGTCCAGGCGCAGTTTATCGATTCTCGATGCTGCCGATGTTTTTGAGCTCGATGGAGATGAGGCCGTTGGGTTCGTTGACGAACTCGATGTACTCGGAGTTCGAGCCCATCTCGGCCGGGAAGCTGATCTCAATACCCGTGTCGGTACGAATCTTGTGGTTGCGCACGGCCGCACGCTCGACCTGCTTGCGCTCCACGGGCACACGCTCGGGCACCTTCTCTTCGGTCAGCGCCGCACGTACGCTCTCCTTGATGACCGGTTCGTCCTCAAAGACCTCATCGACGATATCCCAAGGCGGAAGCTCCTCGTCATCCTCGACCTTCTCGGCAACGGCAGCCTTAACCTTAGCGAGCGCTACGGCCGTATTGGCACCGTGCTCCTCGGCGACTTCCTCGACCACACGCGTCACGGTGTCGATGACCTCCTTGCCCGATACGCCCGTGTCGCACTGCAGCAGACCGTCGGGAATGAGCATACGGTCCTCGCCGGCAATCTTGCGCTTCTTGTCCACGTAGCCGATCTCCATGGTACTCGCGCGCACGATGGCATAGCTCGGCACCTTTTGCGAGGGGTTCGGCAGAATGGCGTAGTGGCGCGCGATGTCGTTGCGCACCTCTCCCTCCTCGCGGCCCACTTCGTGCATAAAAGCCTGCTTGGAGCCCAGCAGCATCACGGCAAACCAGCGGGCATCCTCATCGTCGTCAAAATCGGCCACGAGCACGTCGGTGGACTCGGCTTTCTCGGCTTTGGTGAGCTCGGAGGAGATAAACTCTGCAATCTGCTGCGACAGGTCCACGAACTCGCGCTCGCCAAAGAAATAGCCCTTGAGCTCGCCGCCAAACGCAGAGTTCTCGGCAAACGTGGCGCGTTTATTGTCGGCCGAGGTACGTGCGCGGCGCAGATGCGTGGTCACGAAGTTGCGCACGGTACGACTCTCGATATCGAGCTCGCGCTGGCTCATGACGTTGACGGCAGAGTCAAAGTCCAGGATATGCAGAATCGCGTGATTGATTTTCATATACGGCATTCCGTTCTAGATCGATTTCGGCATGAACCAGTATAGCGGTCGAGCCCTCCCCGAGCGCATCGAAGATTGGTGCATCTGGGACAGGTTGCTTTGCACCAATGGCTAGCGCAGGAGCTCGGACTGCCAAGCCTCGAGCTGTTCTGCCAGACTCTTACCGGCAGCGGACATGTCGATCTGGGGTCGTTTGGGCAGCAGTGCGCACTTAAGGATTGCCACGATGGTCTGCGAGACAAAGCGTCGTGTATCCTTGTCGAAACCTTGCGCAGTCTGGAGCATCACGGGCAGGCTCTCGCGCAGATTCCCAGCGATATCCGCAAACCGCTCAGCACCCGTAGCCTCAAACACGGAGAACAATGCATCTACAAAACGCTCGCGCTCGGCAGGCCCCACTGCAAGCAGCATCTCGCGAATGGAGCCATCAACGTATCGAGCACCGGCGGACAGGCGCTCACAGTACACGAAGTCGCGACCATCAACCACCCAGCTAAAGGGATTGTGCTGCAGCAGGCTGAACTCGGTGCTCTCAACGATGGCATAGTCCTCCTGCGTCTCAAACATCATGCCAAAGATCGACGACCGAGGTAGCGTCTTGTCGATTCGACCGGAAAGATCGGCAAAGGCGTTGCCGTTCAGAAACTCCTCGACGAAGCCCGGACCATCATGGGAATACACCCGTTCGATTCGCTCACGGGCGACATCGGAGCACATCGTCGCACCGTACACCGCAAGGTTTCCACCCTTGGAATGACCTCCGCACAAAAGCGGCCCGTCAATCGCATCCGCCGCCTCGTCCACATAACGCGCCGCGGATTCCTGGGCCGGCACAGGACACCGGAATGCCATGTTAAAGTCCTCTTTCCAGCCCACAATCGTGCTGTCGGTCCCCCGGAAGGAAAGATAACTAAACCCCGCCGGAAACCGGAACGCCATGGCTGCAAACTGCTCTGTCGCCACCACATCGCTCACGGCACGATAGCCGCAAACGTGCACGCCACGGTAGCGAGGGCTTGCTGCCACGGCCTCCAACAAGGCCCTGCTCCCCTCTGGGTCCCACAGGTCGCCAATCATGTCCCAGTAGCACTCGGCACGCAGCAGCTCGCGTACGTCTAGGCCCTGCCAGTTCGTCAGCTCCGCCATATCACCCGGCAAACGCAAATAGGACAACCACGCAAAGACCAGGCTATCCACCGCGCAGAACGGCCGTTCCTCAAACGGGTCAAACGCCGTCTGGGCATAGGTCAAAAAATTAGGCGAATCCGACATGGCCCTCCCGTCAACTATGGTGCATTGGGGTCAGGTTACTTTGCACCAAAAAGGCGCCCGGGCCATGTGGGCTCGGACGCCTTCATTGTAGCTTTTCGCTTTAGCGAGCTTGATTTAGCAGGAGAAGTCGACGCTGTCGATGATGTCCTTGAGGGCCTTGGCGGAGGCGGTGAGCTCGTGCTGCTCGTCATCGTTCAGCGGCACGGGGACGCGGCAGACAACGCCGTCGCGGCCAACGACGGTCGGCATGGAGATGGCAAGATCGGACAGGCCGTACTCGCCCACCATAAGCGAGGAGACAGGCAGAACGGTCTGCTCATCGCGCATGACGGCAGTGCAGATGCGCTTGACGGCCATGGCGACGCCGTAGTAGGTGGCGTGCTTCTTCTCGATGATGGTGTAGGCAGAGTTCTTGACGTCCTCGGCGATGCGCTTCTCGGCAGCCTCATGCTCCAGATGACCGTGAAGCTCGCAGAAGGTGTTCAGCGGAACGCCGGCAACCTGAGCGCTGGACCAAGCGACAAACTCGGAATCGCCGTGCTCACCCATGACATAGGCCTGGACATCGCGCGGGTCGACCTCGACATGGGCACCAAGCATCTGCTGCAGACGGCCGGTGTCGAGCACGGTACCGGAACCGATGACGTGGCCCTCGGGCAGGCCGGACATCTTGATGGCGGCGTAGGTCAGAACATCGACCGGGTTGGAGACGATGAGCAGAATGCCGTCGAAGCCGGACTTCTTAATCTCGGGGATAATGGACTTAAAGATGCTGACGTTCTTGTTGACCAGGTCCAGGCGAGTCTCACCGGGCTTCTGGGCAGCACCAGCGGTGACGACGATCATGGCGGCGTCGGCGACATCGGAATAATCGCCGGCGTAGATCTTCATCGGCTCGGCAAACGTCATGCCGTGCGCGATATCCAGGGCCTCACCCTCGGCGCGGTTCTTGTCCACGTCGATGAGGACCATCTCGGAGAACAGACCACTCTGCATCAGCGCGAACGCCGAAGACGAACCGACGAAACCGCAGCCGACAATAGCGACCTTCTTCTCGTTAACCATTAGAAACTCCCATCTCTCTCCACAAGCAAGCCGCCCGGGAACGACCCGAGCGGCTTGCCGTAATCCCAATACATCCAATCGGGACTTTGATTATGCTCCTATTCGCAGCCAAAAATCGACCGTTTACCGAAATTGTTTGCAGAAATCGTAAAATAACTGCACGAAATCGGTTTCGAGCTATTGACGAGCCGAAATACCTTTCTAATACAGGCCCGCCTCGCGAATGGCCTCGACAGCCAAAGCAATCTGGTCGGGCGGCAAGACCAGCGCCATGCGCACGTGCCCCTCGCCCGAAGGACCAAAGCTCGCGCCCGGCGTCACCACAACGCCGGCCTTCTCCATGAGCTCCTCGCAAAACGCCATGGAATCGGTGCGACCACCGGGAAGCTTGGCCCACACAAACATAGAGCCATGCGCGTTGGGACGCTCCCAGCCCAGGCCCTCAAGACCGTCGCACAGGGCATCGCGGCGCTCCTGGTACTTCAGACGCTGCGCCTCGACCTCATCGCGCGGACCGTTCAGGCAGGCGATAGCAGCCTTCTGGATCGGGAAGAACATACCAAAGTCGATCTGGCCGCGCAGCTTGGCAAAGGCAGAGACCACGTCCTCGCGGCCGACCAAAAAGCCGATACGCGCACCGGTAACGTTAAACGACTTGGAAAGCGAGAAGAACTCCACGCCCACCTCAAGCGCACCAGGATACTGCAAGAAGCTTCCGCCCGGCTCGCCGTCGAACACGATGTCGGAGTACGCGTTGTCATGGACGATGAGCAGGTCGTGCTCGCGGGCGAAAGCGATGATCTCCTCGTAGACCTCGGGCGTGCCCACCGAGCCGACCGGGTTGGCGGGCAACGACACGATCATATACTTGGCACGATCGGCCACCTCGGGATCGATGCCCGCCACATAGGGCAGGTAATTATGCTCGGCGACCAACGGATAGTACTCGAGCTTGGCATCGGCAATCTTGGCGCCCGCCTCAAAGACCGGGTAGCACGGATCGGGAACCAAAATGGTGTCACCCGGATCGAGCAGGGCCAGGCCCAAATGGCCCACGCCCTCCTGCGTGCCGTTGCACGACTGCACCATAGACGGCGTAATGCCCGAAACGCCAAAGCGGCGCTCATAGTAATCGCACACGGCTTGCTTGAGTTCGGGCAGGTCGCGCAGGGCATACTTCCACATCTCGGGGTCCTTGGCCGCTTGCGTGAGCGCCTCGACCACGTGGTCGTACGGCTTAAAGTCGGGCGTGCCCACGCTCATGTTGTAAATGGTCTTGCCCTGAGCCTTCAGCGCAAGCAGTTTGTTGTTGAGCGAGGCGAAGACCTCCGCGCCAAAGCGGTCGAGACGCTGCGATGCCTGCATGGTGCCACCTTTCGATATGAAAAACGCGGCGCTCCGACAAGAGCGCCGCGCGATACGGGCCATCAGATTGCAAAAGTGTAACGCTTGCACCCGCTGTTTTGGTTCAATTTGGCAACCTTAGTCCATCGGATTGAGCGCGTCAATCTGGGCGAGCCACAGGCGCGAGCTGGCGTCACTCGGCATGCGCCAATCGCCGCGCGGGCTGAGCGTGACCGAGCCCACCTTGGGGCCATCGGGCAGGCAGCTGCGCTTAAACTGCTGGGCAAAGAAGCGACGGTAGAACGTGCGTAGCCACGTGTGAATGGTCTTGACGTCGTAGACGCCCTCGAAGCTCTTGAGCGCCATGCGGTAGATCTTGCCCGGCTCAAAGCCAAAACGCAGCAGGTAGTAGAGGAAGTAGTCGTGCAGCTCGTACGGGCCCACCAGGTCCTCAGTCTTCTGCGCAATCTCGCCGTCGCCCGTGGGCGGCAGGAGCTCGGGGGACACCGGCGTATCGAGGATATCGAGCAAGACCTCGGCAATACGCCCGCCAAAGACATCGGCCGCATAGCGCACCAGATGGCGCACAAGCGTCTTGGGCACGCTCGCGTTGACGGCGTACATGCTCATGTGGTCGCCGTTATAGGTAGCCCAACCGAGCGCCAGCTCCGACAGGTCGCCCGTGCCGATGACAAAACCGCCAGCCTGGTTGGCCAGATCCATCAGAATCTGCGTGCGCTCGCGGGCCTGGCTGTTCTCGTAGGTCACGTCCTGCACGGCCGGATCGTGCTCAATGTCCTTGAAGTGCTGCTCCACGGCCGCGTGGATCGAAACCTCGCGGAAGCTCACGCCAAGGTCGCGAGCGAGCGACTCGGCATTCGACTTGGTGCGATGCGTCGTGCCAAAGCCGGGCATGGACACGGCCGTGATACCGGTGCGCGGCAGCCCCAGTGCATCGAAGGCGCGCACGGTCACAAGCAGTGCCAGCGTGGAGTCCAGGCCGCCCGAAAGACCGATGACTGCAGCCTTGGTGCCCGTATGGGCCAGACGGGTCTTGAGGCCGGCGGTCTGCAGGTCGAGGATGGTCTCGCAACGCTCGGCCAGGTCACCATGGTCGGCCGGCACAAAGGGCGCGCGGGGGAAGACACGGTCGATGCCGAGTGCATCGCGCAGGACAGGTTCGTCTGTCAGCACGCCCTCAAAAGAGAACTCAACGGTCGTGGCCTCCGGCGCATCGTCCGCGCGGGTCCACGTCGTCGAGCGACGGCGCTCGGCAACCAGGCGGTCAAGGTCAACGTCGGCGATGGCCATATCACAGGTAAGCAGTTTGGTCGCGGCGAGCTTGGAGCCGTTTTCGTAGACGAGGTTCTCGCCCGCAAAGACCATGTCGGTCGTGGACTCGCCCTCACTCGCATCCGCGTAGGCATAGGCACAGTACAGGCGCGCGCTCTGGTTGGATATGAGGCTGCGGCGGTAGTCAGCCTTACCGATGATTTCGTCCGAAGCCGACGAGTTGAGAATCACCGTCGCACCGGCAAGCGCCATCTCGGTCGAAGGGGGCGCCGGCACCCACAGGTCCTCACAGACCTCAACGCCCAGCACCAGGTCCTCGGCGCCCTCATCACAGCAGCGGTAGACAAGCCCCGAACCCAGCGGAACCGGACCCTGACCGGCAAACTCGACCCATACAGGATCTGCGGGCGCCGGAGCAAACCAGCGGCGCTCGTAGAACTCGCCATAGTTGGGCAGATGCTTCTTGGCCGTGAGGCCCAAAAGCTCGCCCGCGCAGCACACGGCGGCGCAGTTGTAGATGTTTTCTGCCACCGCAACGGGCAAGCCAACGGTAAAGACGATCGGCAGGTCACGCGTCTCGTCGAGGATGCGCACAAGCGCCGCCTCACAGGCATGCAGCAGCGTGCGGTTATGGAACAGGTCGGCCGCGGTATAGCCGGTTAGGTTAAGCTCGGGCAACACCAGCGCGCGAACGCCACGCCCGGCAGCATCGCGAACAGCCGCCAGCGCAACCTCGGCATTGCCCTCGACATCGGCCACGCGAATCTGCGGCGACGCCGCCGCCACACGCAAAAAGCCATCAGACTGAGAAAGGTGAAGATTCATAAGAATGCTCCCGTGCGTAGACGCTATTCAACACTATTAGCAAGCCCTATTGTAGTTCAACCGCCGGGTGTAGCCGCATCCCACCAACTTGGTGAGCAATTGATGAGTTGATGGTATCTGTTAAATGTCACGTACGATTCACATCTGGTGGGTACCCTGATGGCTACACGAAACGAAGCAGATTTACACCGGGAGGACCCCGTATGACAACCAAGTACACTGACGCGCCGCGCACGCGCGTCATGACACCGGCCGCGCTCAACAACGGCGTTCACGAAAACCATTCCATCGGACAGACCATGGCCATCGCGCCCAAAAAGGGCCTGTTCGACGACATTTCCATTCCCCAAATCATCGCCGGCGCCGCAGCTGCCGCCACGAGCGTCGCACTTGCTTCCAAAATCGGCATCGCTGGTTCAGTAATTGGTGCCGCTGTGAGCTCAGTCATCACTGTTGTGTCCTCGCAGGTCTATCGCCACTTTATCTCCGCCAGCGCCGAAGCAATCAAAGGCACGCATGCCGCTGTCGACTACCCTGCCGGCGTCTACGAGCCCGTTGAATTTAATGCCGAGGAGCACCTGGGCGGAGCCGCGACCACGCAGGAGATGCGCCAGATTGCGGGGCGCGCGACCACGGCGCGCGTCGCCCCCAACAGCCTGCGCGCCAAGGCGGCGGCAGAGCGCAGCCAGACGCAAAAGAAGGTCATCATCTTCTCGATCGCCATCGCCATCGTCGCGGTCATCGCCTGCGCCGGTGCCATCCTTATCACCACTGCCGGTGAGGGTCTGGGCGAGCGTCCCGAGCCAATCCTTTCGTCGCGCACGACCGAGCACGACGCGGATAGCACCGGTCAATCGCAGGTTCAGCAGGACGACTCGCAGGGCAACTCCGCATCCACCGATTCGTCCTCGACCGCCCCTGACCAGTCGCAGGGCGCCGATTCCTCTGCAAACAATAACGGCGCGCAATCCGGCACGACCGACTCCAGTCAAACGACCGACAGCTCTCAGCCGAGCACGGGCGACCAGACGAGCGACACCACGTCGGGAACGGGCACAGCAAACAGCAGCAACAGCAATTCGAGTGGCACCACATCGGGCACGACATCTGACAGTTCAAGCCAAGGCACGACATCGGGCAACTAGGCACTGCATCCCCAGATAGGCAACCTGTACAACGGGCGCGAATCGATAGCGGTTCGCGCCCGTTTGCCATGGGTGCCGCCATGGCGAACGCTATGCGATGGTAAGATGCTTTACGTGTGTAAAGAGGAGATTTGCCATGAGCAAGACAATAGTTAGGCCCACGCTATCGCTGGGCAACCACATCTATCTGTATCGCCTGCTGCGCGATGCGATTGGATGCGGCAAGCAAACGTTTATGACGCAGGTCGAAGAGACTCTCGCCGCTGGCGACATGACTGCTTATGACCTGGGCTTCGAGTCCACGCGCGAGTTGCTCGAGGAACTCGACGACTGCATTAAGCTGACTGTCTTTAAGGGCGGTCGCCTGTATGCCACGGTCATCGCCAACGAGGCATGGGATGCCGCACTTGCCAAGGGCGAGGACAAGCCCAAGGCCACCAAGGGCGCCAAGCAGTCCTACAAAAAGAAAAAGCGCGGCGAGAAGGACCTGAAGGCCGTGCGTCCCAAGCACGTTAAGCGTCCCGAGCCCGAGTCCGTGGCCGAAGTCGCTCCGGAGCCCGAGCCCGAGACAGAGATCGAAGTCGCTATTGAGGTAGCAGCAGAAGCCGAAACCGAAATCGCCGCCACGACCGATCCCAAAGCCATGTCAAAGCAGGAAGCCGCTGCGGAGCTCAACGAGACCCCCAAGTCGACAACCGAAGAAGCCGCCAACCAACCCGAGACGCCTGCGTTCCAAAACAGCGATGTCTTTGGCGACGAGGCCGAGGGCGATCAGTCTGACGAGCCCGCCGATCAAGACGCTACCGAGTCGGCGCCGGAGCCCGAGACACCGCAGCCCGCCATCTCGCTTACGGTCGTCTATGACCCCGAGAACGCCAACGCCGGCATCACCACCATGGCCTCCACACCGGTCGAGGCAAAGCCGTCTGTCGAGGCGGAGGACGCCCCGCAAGCCGATGCCAAGACCGAGACTGAAGACACATCCGTCTCCGTGGAACCGACAGATTCCGCAGTTAAGCCGGAACCGGTGCCCGAGTCTGCACCCGTCATCGAGTCCACATCCGCACCTGTCTATGACCAGATTCCCGCACCGGCACCGGCTCCGGTCCCCGCTGCAGTACCGGCACCTGCACCCGCAGCACCGACCATCCCCGAGAACTTCCCCGTCGATTTCGCAACCGAAGTCTTCTGCCCCGGCCCGCTTCTGCACCAGCTGTCGACCTATCTCCCCTACGGCGCCGACACGCTCGGCATCGTCGGCGAGTACTACTGGATCGCCCGCGAACGCGGCACCATCGAGGCCGCGCGAAACCGCGCAAACTTCCCCCTGCGCTACACGCAGGCCGGCGAGCGCCGCGAGGTTACCGTGCGCATTCGCCGCAACACCACCGGCGGTCTCGGAGCCGCCTGGACCATCGATAAAGTCGAAGAACCCGAGCAGTAACGACAAACGGCTCAAATCCAAATCAAGATTTGAGCCGTTTTATTTGTTGATGTTGCATAACCAACAGCGAGCGGGTCGCAAGTGCCCCAGGTTGCCGTGAAAGAGGAGCGATGCGTACTTCGGTACGCGAGCGACGGCCTGAACGGCAAGATGGGGTGCTTGCGGCCCGCGCAGCGTCGAGCAGTTACGCGGTTTGGAAAACCGCGTAACGATCTAGTCACGCGTCAGCTTGCGGTGAATACGATGCGGCTGGGCTGCGTCCTCGCCCAGGCGCTCGATACGGTTGGCCTGATAGGCCTCGAAGTTGCCCTCGAACCAATACCAGTTGCCCGGATTCTCGTCGGTGCCCTCCCACGCCAGGATGTGCGTGGCGACGCGGTCCAGGAACATACGGTCGTGGCTAATGACCACCGAGCAGCCCGGGAACTCGAGCAGCGCCGCCTCGAGCGAGGACAGCGTCTCGACGTCGAGGTCGTTCGTGGGCTCGTCGAGGAGCAGCAGGTTGCCGCCCTGCTTGAGCGTAAGTGCCAAGTTCAGACGGTTGCGCTCGCCACCGGAGAGCACGCCAGCGCGCTTCTGCTGGTCCTGGCCCTTAAAGCCAAAGCTCGCCACATACGCGCGGCTCGGAACCTCGGTCTCTCCGACCATCATGTGGTCCAGGCCGTCCGAGACGACCTCCCACAGGTTCTTGTCGGGGTCGATGCCGGAACGGTTCTGGTCGACGTAAGAAATCTTGACGGTCTCGCCCACCTCGAGCTCGCCCGAAGTCAGCGGCTCCAGGCCCACGATGGTCTTGAAGAGCGTGGTCTTACCGACACCGTTGGGGCCGATGACGCCCACGATGCCGTTGCGCGGCAGGGTGAACGAAAGGTCATCGATGAGCACGCGGCCATCGAACTCCTTGTGCAGATGATGGGCCTCGAGCACCTTGTTGCCCAGACGCGGGCCCACGGGGATGCGGATGTCGGTCCAGTCGAGCTTCTGGCTGGCGCGGGCCTCGGCCTCCATCTCCTCGTAGCGAGCCAGACGAGCCTTGTTCTTGGCCTGACGAGCCTTGGGCGAGCTGCGTACCCACTCGAGCTCGGCCTCCATGCGCTTGGCGAGCTTGGCATCGCGGTTGCCCTGCGCCTCGATACGGGCGGCCTTGGTCTCCAGATACGTGGAGTAGTTGCCCTTGTAGGGATAAAGGTGGCCGCGGTCGACCTCGCAGATCCACTCGGCAACGTTATCCAGGAAGTAGCGATCGTGTGTGACGGCAAGCACCGCGCCCTGGTAGTTGTGCAGGAAGTGCTCGAGCCACAGGATCGACTCGGCGTCCAGGTGGTTCGTGGGCTCGTCGAGCAGCAGCAGGTCGGGAGCCTCGAGCAGCAGCTTGCACAGGGCCACGCGGCGGCGCTCGCCGCCGGAAAGCACGTTGACCGGCATGTCGGAATCGGGCAGCTGCAGGGCGTCCATGGCCTGGCCGAGTTTGGAATCGATATCCCAGCCGTCGGCGGCGTCGATCTCGTCCTGGAGCTTTCCCATCTCGGCCATGAGGGCGTCCATGTCGCAATCCGGGTCGCACATCTCCTCGCCGATCTTGTTGAATCGATCGACCTTGGCGATCATGTCGCCAAATGCCATGCGCACGTTCTCGATGACGGTCTTGTCGTCGTCGAGCGGCGGCTCCTGCTGCAGGATGCCCACGGTGTAGCCGGGGGTGAGCCTGGCATCGCCGTTGGAGACCTCCTCGATACCGGCCATGATCTTGAGCAGGGTCGACTTACCCATGCCGTTGGGACCCACGACGCCGATCTTGGCACCGGGGTAGAAGCTCAGGGTCACGTCGTCAAGGATTACCTTGTCGCCATGGGCCTTGCGAGCCTGATACATCTGGTAGATAAACTCCGCCATATGCCTGTTCTATCCTTTCTACCTGCTGTTTCCCTATTCTTGATTCGCTTTAGTGGAAACGAAATGAGAAAACCAGCTCTGAAACTTAACGAAAAGGGGCATGGTTGCCCACACCCCCTAATACTACCTGGGAAAAGTTCCCCGGAACATACTATGAACTGCGTACGCTAGTTTTCCGCAACCTTAGCGAACGGCCCGCTGCGATTTGCGCCACAGCAGATACGAGTAGACGTAGACAGCTCCGGCCGAACCAAACGCCAACACCGCAATCACCGCGGCGACGACTTCGCTCGAAAGTACGCTACCCGCCACGCCCATCACAATCAGGCCAACACCCAGCACCATAAAGCAGGCACCGCCAAAGCGCTGCGTACGGCGCCAGTTCTCGGGGTCGGCAAGCGCCCAAGGCGTCTTGATACCGAGCGTATAGTTCTGCTTCACACGCGGCAAGTAGTTGCCTACGCCGATGAACAGCAAACCGACAACACCGGAAATCAGCACGTTAACCGAACCGACCGCCGGCACAACGCCCCAGACCGTAAGCTCTCCCAGCCAGCTTATGGCGCACATGAACAAGGTGAAGGCGATTACGAAGCCCTGGTAGAACTTGCCCGAGGTTCGATATGCCTCACCTTTGGGGTCGATGCGCGGCACCACGCAGAACATTGCGAGAAGCGCCAGAGGCAGCACGCCGAGCGCGGAGGCCATCCAGCTAGGACCCCAACCGTCGACGGCGCCGTTCGCGCCCCAGTGCGTGGGAATCTGCGCAGGCAAGCTCGGCATCACCATGAGGTGCGCTACGACATTGGCGACGCACAGAACGACCAGCGCAATCCACACGCGCGACGATACCCCCGTGGGGTGAATGCCCTTGTTTTCGTTATTCATCCTTATCACCTTCCGTGTTTGTAAAGCCCATAAACCAACCGATCAAGTCCTGCATGACGGTGGTGTTTAAGCTGTAAACGATGTTTTGGCCATGACGTTCATCGGTCACCAACCCGGCGTTTTTGAGCGTCGCCAAGTGATGGCTCAATGACGGCTTGCTGATGTCAAAATGCTCGGCAAGCTCTCCGGCCGTGCAATTGCCCTCGCGCAGCAACTCCAAAATGCGCCGTCGCGTTGGATCGGCAAGCGCCTTAAAACCCTCTCCCGGCATAAGACCTCCTCTCATCATCTCTCATGACGTGCACACTATACTCGATATTTAGATGTTTGTCTAACTATCTAATCTCAATGCTTCAAACCACATCAAAGTAAGCGCCGTCGCAACCTATGGGCGATTACCTATAATGGCAATAGCTAAAACACGATTCGCTTCCCCATCGGAGGATGTCTATGACCGAAACCGCTGCCGCAGCCGCCAACGAGACACGCGACACCAAGCTCGAGATCATCATGGGCCGCGAGGCACTCGATAAGCTCGCCGATGCTACGGTGCTGGTGCTCGGCTGCGGAGGCGTGGGCTCCAACTGCTGCGAGGCACTCGCCCGCGGCGGCATCGGTCATTTCATCATTCTGGATAAGGACATCATCGCGCCCAGCAATATCAATCGCCAGGCCATCGCCTTTCACAGCACTGTCGGCAAGCGCAAGGTTGACGTGATGGAAACCATGATCCACGACATCAATCCCGCCGCCACCGTCATCAAGCGAACTGAATACTTGCTGAGCGACAACATCGATGATTTCTTCGCGAGCGTTTTGGAGCAGATGGACGGCAAGCTCGACTACGTCGTCGACGCCATCGACACCATCTCGGCCAAGCTCACCATTGCCAAATATGCTCAGGACCGCGGCATTCGTTTGGTTAGCTCCATGGGCGGGGCCAACAAACTCCATCCCGAGTGCCTCCGCTTTGCCGACATTTTCGATACGGTACGTGACCCCATGAGCCGCATTATGCGCAAAGAATGTAAGAAGCGCGGAATCAAGAGCCTGTACGTGTTGTTTAGCTGCGAGGAATCGGTTAAGACACAGCCCCGCGACCCTTCCAACATCCACGAGCGTACCGAGTTGGGCACCGCCAGCTTTATGCCGCCCATCATGGGCCAGATGATTGCCGGCGAGGTCATTCGCCAGATCAGTGGGCGCGGCACCGAGCACGTGCGCGCCGACGGCCAACGCCTGGGCTAGCAGGATGTCCTGCGATGGGACCGCAATTCTTTGACACGCATTGTCATCTTGATTTGATGCTCGGCCCCGATGCTGCAGCCAGTGAGTCGGCGGCGTTGGGTCTGGGGCTCTTTGACTGCGGGGTCGACCCACGCGACTTTTCGGCCGCAAACGAGCGCGCCCGTCGCCTACCAGGCATCATCGCTGGCGTTGGGCTCCACCCCTGGTGGCTCGCCGACGGCCGCTGCGGTCCTGCCGAAGTCGATCTGCTTTGCGAAGTTGCTGCCCAAGAGCGCTACATCGGCGAGGTGGGACTCGACTTTTCCGCACGCTTTGCCGGAAGTGAGCCGCTACAAATACAGGCATTTGACCGGCTCTGCGATACACTCGTGCAGCATCCTCTTACCGGGCGCGTGATATCAATTCACGCCGTTCGTTCGGCAGGAGCCGTACTGGACGTCCTCGAATCGCATGGACTACTCATCCCAAACCCCGACTCCCCCGTTATCATCTTCCACTGGTTTAGCGGCACTTCGGACGAACTCGTCCGCGCGCGTGATGCGGACTGTTATTTTTCCGTCAACGAACGCATGCTCGCGTCTAAACGAGGACGCGAATACGCACGACAGATTCCACTCGATCGTTTACTGCTCGAGACCGATGCACCAGCGGAGGCAAACACAGAAACAAGCGCGCAGTCGCTCATCAAATCGCTCACAAGGACCTCAGAACGCATCGCCTCGCTCAAAAATTGTGACGCAAAGCGCATCGAGTCGGCAGTTTTAACAAATGCGCACTCTGTTTTTGACCTTCGCTAGCCCCGGAGGACAAAAAATGCCAAATATGAGTACTGTTGCAAATCCAGTCACATTATTTTACGGCAAAATAGTGCCTTGATAATGTACAGCTATCCATTATCAAGGCACTTTAAGGTGGTTAAAGTCATTTTTAGCAGGTTTTAATCGCTCGCAGACACCCAACTAGGCCCTCAAAAGCTAAATTTCGCTGTTACTAAATTAGTGACAGTACTCATATTTAGCATTTTTTGTCCATGGAGTCCCGGGGAGGCGACAATTCGACTCCCCGGGACTGCTCGCCTATTCGGAAATCGGCGCCCCATGGCCCCAAGAGCCTTCCATGCCGCATACGGTCGAAGCAAACCCCGCCGCAAAGTCGAGTGCACGCTCGATGGCCTCGACGCCATCCTCGCCACGCTTGGCGGAATCGAGATAGCACATCAAGAACGAAGTCAGAAACGAGTCACCCGCACCCATAGTGTCCTTCATTTCCGTTACCGGTTTAGCCAGTTGGCGGTAATAACGATCGCCATCATAGGCAATGCAGCCCTCAGCGCCAGCCGTTGCCGATACAAAACGCGGACCTAGGCTCTTCACCCATGCCAGACGCTCGCGAATCTCATCCTCGCTCGCGGCGTCTGCCGCGCTAAAGAATGCGAAGTCAACGTAGGGAGCAATCTGCTCGTAGTACTCGTCGGTCGAATCGTCCGAGAAGTCAAACGAAACCGTGATGCCCGCGGCCTTCAACTTGGGAAGTTCGCGCTCGGTAAAGCAATAGTTGCCCGAGTGGACTACGTCGAACTGCTTCATGTACGCAAGGTCAAAGCGATCGAGCACATAGCGAGCATCACCACGGATGCCACCCTCATTGGAGCCAAGGAAAACACGGTCGCCGTTAACGACGGTCACGCGCGCAGCACCATTCTCACCGATGAGCTGCTTGCATTTGGCTAGTTCAACGTCCTCATCTTCAAGACTCGCAATCACGTGCTCGGCAGCAGCGTCATTACCAAAGATGCCCATATACGCGGAGCGCGCGGCTCCGCATTTCTTGGCATACACGGCAAAGTTCACCGCATTGCCACCCGGATACATCGTGCGAATATGCTCGTAGCGGTCGACGACGTTGTCGCCAAACCCCAGTGCGCTCACGTTAAATGCCATAGCGCGCCCCTCTCTTATGCCAACGGAACCACTGTTGTGACAGCAGTACCGCCCAGGATCTACGCGAGTTCCAGTAGCTCCGGCAGCTGGTCGATAATCTTGTCCGCGGCATCCTGGCTAAAGCCAAAGCGCTCCTCGCGCTTGGCAATGACCGTCAGGCCGGCTCGCTTACCCGCGGTAATGCCCGGAACGGAATCCTCAACGCAGCAGCAGCGATTCGCGGGCAGCCCCAGCAGGTCCAGCGCATGCAGGTAGATGTCGGGCTCGGGCTTGCTCTCCTTAAACTGCTCGCCGCTCACCACATACTCAAAGGCATCCGACAGCCCGCACGCATTGAGCACTTCCTCGATGCTATCCATGGGAGACGAGCTGGCAAGCGCCACGCGAACGCCCCGGCGCGGCAGCTCTCGAATCGTATCCACGGCGCCTGGGTTAATCAAAGTCTGATAGTCGCGCGGACGCTCATGCGCCCACTCATCCCAACGGGCCAACGCTTCCTCGCCAGTAAAATGCCCCTTACCGGCGCGCTCAAACCAATCGACCAGCATATGCAGGAAGAACTGATGCGAGGTACCAACCTGCCCATTCAACTCCTCTTGAGTCAGGTTAAGCCCAAGCTCCTTGGCAAACGCGGCAGTCTCGCCCAGGTAGTAATACTCGGTATCGACAATGACGCCGTCCATGTCAAAGATAACGGCGTCGAACGGAAATGCGGACACGGCACCCTCCCTAACAAAAGGGCGCCTGTAAGCAGGCGCCCGAACCATGCATTATCGGCGATTCTAACCCAGCAGCTTATCCAACGCCACCGCAATACCGTCTTCGTTGTTATTGGCGGTCACCATCTGGGCTACCGCCTTAACCTCATCGACTGCGTTGCCCATGGCAACACCGGTGCCGGCCCACTCAATCATGGACTTGTCGTTCTGGCCGTCACCAAACGATACGACCTCGCTGGCATCGATACCGAGCTTGGGCAGGGCGCCCTCGAGCGCGCGGGCCTTGTCGATACCAGGCGCCGTGTACTCAAAGTACCAGTCGGCCGTAAACATACCCGAAAGCGTCTGCCTAAAGGGCGTATACATCTCCTCGTAATGCGCCTGCAGGTAGGCCGGATCGCCCGCCGTCAGCAGCTTGTCCACGGGATAAGCGTCCGCGACCTCATGCAAGCTCTCGACCTCACGGATCTTAAGGTCGCACGCATCGCGCTCGTATTTGACGATGTTTTTCTGCGAACCGTCCGGCAGTGTGATCATGCAGCGATACGAGTCCTCGACATGCAGATCGCGACCGAGCGAAATCATAGGGATCACGTCAAAATTACGCAGGTGATCAATCAAGCGATGCAATTCGTCGGCAGGCATAGCCTGATCGAACAGTACCTCGTCGGTCTGGGCATCGACGACGTGAGCGCCGTTAAAGGCCACCAGCAAACCATCATGGTTCTGAAGGTCGAGCTCCTGGGCCAAGGCGTGAAGACCCCATACGGGACGGCCCGATGCCAAGATGAGCTTAATGCCCGACTCCTGCGCCGCGAGCAGCTTCTCGCGCGTACGCGGGCTAATCACTTTCTGATCGTTGGTGAGCGTACCGTCGATATCCATCGCGATGGCTTTGATTGCCATATATGCCTCCCTGTCATTGAACAACCTTGTCTGAGCCATCATACAGAACACCCACGGCGGCGCTGTTTGCAACGGGAAAAATGTCATATTGTCCCAAACATGAACGGCGCGCCTTCGACGATTGCGATGCCCGTCGAGGCGCCTCCCGATACATTCCATCCTATCCAAATAGCAAGGGGCCCGTATCCCAACGGATACGGGCCCCTTTCAGCCATAAGCCAACTCGGCCGTAAAAACTACTTGCGATGAGCGCGATAGAACTCGATGAGCGCCTGGGTCGAAGCGTCCTGCTCGGCCTTGGCGGCGTCGTCGTGGAAGGCCGGGGTGATCTGCTTGGCAAGCTGCTTGCCCAGCTCGACGCCCCACTGGTCGTAGGAGTCGATGCCCCAGACCGTGCCCTCGACAAACGTGATGTGCTCGTACAGGGCGATGAGCTCGCCGAGTGCGAACGGGGTCAGCGTGTCGCCGAAGATCGAGGTCGTCGGACGGTTGCCCTCAAAGCAGCGGGCCGGGACGATCTGCTCGGGCGTGCCCTCGGCACGAACCTCGTCGGCCGTCTTACCAAAGGCGAGCGCCTTGGTCTGGGCCAGGAAGTTGCCCAGGAACAGCTCGTGGACGTCCTGGCCGCTGTCGGTTGCGGGGTTGGCAGTGTTGGCGAAAGCGATAAAGTCGGCCGGGACCACCACGGTGCCCTGGTGCAGCAGCTGGTAGAAGGCGTGCTGACCGTTGGTACCGGGCTCGCCCCAGAAGATCTCACCGGTATCGGAGGTCACAGCGCTGCCGTCCCAGCGGACGTGCTTGCCGTTGGACTCCATGGTGAGCTGTTGCAGGTAGGCCGGGAAGCGGTGCAGATACTGGCAGTACGGCAGCACGGCGTGGCTCTTGGAACCGAAGAAGTTGACGTACCAGACGTTGAGCAGGCCCATCAGCGCGACGGCGTTGTTCTCGAGCGGGGTGTTGCAGAAGTACTCGTCGATGGCGTGGAAGCCCTCAAGGAACTGCTGGAAGCGCTCGGGGCCGAGCACGACGATCAGCGACAGACCCACGGCGGAGTCGACGGAATAGCGGCCGCCGACCCAGTTCCAAAAACCGAAGGCGTTGGCGGGGTCGATACCGAAGGCCTCGACCTTTTCGAGCGCGGTGGAAACGGCGACGAAGTGCTTTGCCACGGCCTCGGCGTTCTGCTCATCGGAGCCATCGATGGCGCCCTGAGCCTTGAGCTGCTCGAGCATCCAGGTCTTGACCTCGCGGGCGTTGGTGAGGGTCTCGAGCGTGGTGAAGGTCTTGGAGACGATGATCACGAGCGTGGTCTCGGGATCCAGACCCTTGAGCTTCTCGGCCTGGTCGTTGGGATCGATGTTGGAGATATAGCGGCAATCGATACCGGCGTCGGCATAGGGACGCAGGGCCTCGTAAGCCATGACCGGGCCCAGATCGGAGCCGCCGATGCCGATGGACACCAGGTGCTCGATCTTTTTGCCGGTAACACCCTTCCACTCACCGGAGCGCACGCGCTCGGCGAAGGCATACATGCGGTCGAGGACCTCGTGCACGTCGGCGACGACATCCTGGCCGTCAACGATGAGCTGCCCCTTCTCGCTTGCCGGGCGGCGAAGCGCGGTGTGCAGGACGGCGCGGTCCTCGGTGGTGTTGATGTGCTCGCCGGAGAACATGGCGTCGCGGCGCTCCTCGAGCTTCACCTCGCGGGCAAGATCGCACAGCAGCTTGACGGTCTCATCGGTCACCAGGTTCTTGGACAGATCGAAGTGCAGGTCACCGGCGTCAAAGCTCAGCTTGTTCACGCGCTCGGCATCGGCGGCGAACCAGGCCTTGAGGTCGATACCCTCGGCCTCGAGCTTCTCCTGATGGGCCTCGAGCGCCTTCCAAGCGGCAGTCGACGTAGCATCGATAGGTGCGGCAACAGTTGCCATAGAGTCCTCCTCAGCATACGGGCGCACGCCTCCATGCGCCCGGACATTCAGATGCCACTATTCTAGCGCAGGTCAAGACTATAATCAGCGAGCGTTGCCAATCGGCCCCCAAACGGCAACCGACCAAAAAGGGACAGGTTTAATTTGGCAGGTCAAACGCTTTACCAATCAAAAATAACCTATCCCTTTATGCCAAGTATTAGGCCGCAGCGCAGACGCTACCGAGCAACTCACGCAGAGGAGACCCGATGCCCTCCAGCAGTTCGGGCGCGATGATGGCAAAAACGGGAACCTCGCCGGCCCCCACGACGGCAGGCACCTTGCCCTCCGAGACGATACATCCATAAGGGACAAAACCGTCTTCGCCGACATCGAGCGCCGCCATGCGACGGGCGAGCTCGCGCGCAAAGCCGGCAGTATCGGCATCGCCAATCGCCAAGACAAAGTCCACGCCTTCGTCGGTCGCCAGGGCCACGGCTTCGTCGATCAGCTCGTCTCCTCCGTCGCCTTCAACCGAGCCGCAGCGGAAAAGCACGCGCTCGAGCAGGGCGCGATCAACCGAGCCCAGCGCCGCCGAAACGAGCTCATCACGCGTGTGCTTGTCGCCTCCCAGCACGACCAGTGCCTTGGTGCCGCCATAGTGGGCAACCAATCGCCCGCACCAGCGAGCCACATCCCCATCCGCAACCAAGCGCGTCGGCATACCAAACCCATAGTTGACCATTATCCCCACAACCCTTCCGTGCTTTATGGTGGTATCAATCGTTAGCCTCATGCTACGAAGCGAGCTTTTCCGAGCTGTTACGCACTCTTTAGGGCTGCGTTAAAAACCCGATGCAGCCGCACGACCATACCTGCCAAAAAGGGGCAGGTTTTGACGGTGTCCGGTCGAGCAGGTATTATCGAACAGGTATTCGATAAGAACATGTGTTTGATGGGAGGCTCGGATGGAGCACGAGCAGCACGCCTACATCTGCATCGACCTCAAGACGTTTTATGCCAGCGTCGAGTGCGTCGACCGCGGACTCGACCCACTCACTACGTGCCTGGTCGTTGCCGACGAATCGCGCGGGCGCACGACCATCTGCCTCGCCATCACACAGGCTATGAAGGACCTCGGGATACACAATCGCTGCCGTCTGTTCGAGATTCCCGACGGCATCGACTGCATCAAGGCCGTACCGCGCATGCAGCACTACATGGAGGTGTCGGCGAAAATCTACGGCATCTATCTGGAATACGTGAGTCCGCAAGACATTCACGTCTACTCCATCGACGAATGCTTTATCGACGTGACGCCCTATCTGGACCTCTATCACACCGATGCGGAAGGGTTCGCCTGCATGTTACGCGACGAAGTCCTCGCGCGCACGGGCATCACGGCAACGGTCGGGATCGGCCCCAACCTATTTCAGGCCAAGGTGGCGCTCGACATTACCGCCAAGCACGTACCCAGCCGCATCGGCATACTCGACGACGAGACCTTTCGCAAAGAGATCTGGCCTCATCGTCCCATTACCGATATCTGGGGCATCGGCCCCGGCGTGGCAGCCCGCCTCGAAAAGTACGGCGTCTACGATCTGATGGGCGTCGCCGCGCTCGACGAAAACCTGCTTTACGATGAGCTCGGCGTCAATGCCGAATATCTTATCGACCACGCCTTTGGGCGCGAGCCAACGACCATCGCCGATATCCAAGCCTATCGCCCGCAAGCGACCTCGACCACCACGGGGCAGGTGCTCTCGAAGGGCTATGCCTACGAGCAGGCCTACACCGTCTTGCGCGAAATGGTCGATGCCGCCGTGCTGGATTTGATCGACAAGCACGTGGTGTGCGACAGCATCTCGCTCTTTGTGGGCTACGCGAGCGAGCGCGCCGACATACGCCGGCTCAACGCCAGCGGCACGGCGCAGTATATAGACGGCTGCGGACACTTGCGCTCGAGCACCTCGGGCATCGAGCCCGCAGCGACCGACGGCCCCGAGCTCGCGCCCCGTGCTCCCAAGCCCGTCCAGCGCGATGACGAAAGGCGTCGCCTGGTGCGCGAAGCGCAGGCAATCGATGGCATCTTTGTGGGAGAGCATGGCGGCAAACCGCGTGGTGGCTATGCCGCACTCTTTGCGCACTCCAACGCCTCGCGAAAGCTGCCCGAGCGCACTAATTCGTTTAAGAAAATCATGGGGTATTTCGATGACCTTTGGGCACAAACGGTCGATCCCAAACGACCGGTCAAGCGCATCAACCTGGGATTTGGCAATCTTGTGCCCGAGGAATTTGCCACCATCGATCTGTTCAGCGATATCGAGGCCGATGAGCGCGAGCGCGACCTGGCGCGCGCCGTCCTGGCCGTGAAAGGCAAGTACGGCAAGAACGCGCTCGTCAAGGGATTAAGCTTTACCGCCGGCGCCACCGCGCGCGAACGCAACGGCCAAGTTGGAGGACATCGTGCCTAAACCCAAGCAGCAGCCCGTGCGCCCGCCGACCGCCTTCGAGCGCCTGGCGGACCCCGAGGGCAGACGCCGCGCCGCCGACCCCAACCTCACTGCCAACGGTGCCGTGCGCGCCAACCGCGCCGCACAGTTTATGCCCTTTGCCGCCCTCACGGGATACTACGAACTCGTGCGCAAGCAGGAAATCACCGTCGAGCCAAAACGTGAGCTCACGGAAGAAAAAGCCCTCGCGCTTTCTAAAAAGCTCGAGGGTCTCAAACGTGGCGACTTGATTCGTGTCACCTATTACGATACATACGGCTATCGCAGCCGCACCGGCATCCTCGACGAGGCGCTCCCCGCCTTCAAGCTCCTCAAACTCCGAGACATCGCCATCGACTTCGACGACATCCAAGACATCGAACTGCGCGGACGAGCCTAGCCAAGGAAGCGCATCCAGGGCGGCGCTTACAGAGTCATGACGTAGTAGCCCGCGTCTTTCACGGCCGTCTCGAGGACACCACGATCAACCGGCCGCTTAGAGCGCACGCGTGCCGTGTGGTCCGCATACGTCACCGTTGCCCACACGCCATCCAGCGCATTGAGGGCATTGGCTACGTTCTGAGCGCAGCCGTCACAGTTCATGCCGCCGATGAGCAGCTCATCGCTATAGGGATAGTGTGACGCATCGGTATCCACCACAACAACCTTTTTGGCCTTCTTGCCGCTCGTACCATCGCTGCAGCAACTCTTCCCGTGTGTCGAAGCGGCAATGCGACGCAGTCCAAAAAACATGCCGACGGCAATGACGGCCAGCACGATGAGATTCGCAGGGTTGAGCGAGTCACTCATGCGCTCCCCTTTCAAGTAGCACTATCTAGATACCCCCATGGGGTGCCCCCATCTTAACCCAAAATCATGTCTGTTCGGTCAATTAGTTTCCCTCTTCAAACTTTTTTGTTGACCATGGCTTACTTTCGTGTATAAGTTTTCCTAGGCTAACAGTTTAGATCCGTAAGGAGCGCCGTGACTCGAACCATAGACATCCCAACGTTTCAGGCGGCAGTCGTGCGCAACTGCTCTCCCACGCTCGCGGGCATCAAGCCGGCATCGCTCTTTACCTATCCAGGCACCTACGCCCACGGGGACGGCTCGACCACAACCGAAACCATTGCAGAACGCCGAGCACGCCTGCTCAACGTTATCGCCCAGTGCAATCGCGAGCTTGACCCGCTCGGCATCCACCTGAGTGTTTTGGTCTGGCGGCCCTGCGGAGCGCTCGTGTACGCGTACCGAGCCAAAAGCCTCACCACCTATTTCGCAGACCCTCGCGTCCAAACGGCGCTCACCTCGGAAGGCTACGACACGAGAGACCTTTCGGCATGCCTTGTGCATTTGGCATCACGCATCACGCTCGCGAGCAATAACGTCGCGGAATGCGCCTGCAGCCAGACTCGATGCGCACTACCCCAGCAAGCTAGCTGCAGCAAAGACTGCACCTGCGAGTTTCCGCACGAAATAGGCTACTTCCTTGGATATCCCTACGACGACGTGCACGAGTTTATCGTCCAGCGCGGCGAGAACTACAAGGTCTTTGGGGCCTGGAAGGTCTACGCAAATGTCGAGCAGGCGCTTGCGACGTTTGATGCCTACCGTGCCTGCACCCAATACTTCACTTTTATCTATCAGCAGGGCTGCAGCCTGGCGCAACTTGCCCAGGCAACCCGATAGAACGTACAAGCCGCGGCAAGCGCCGCACGACCGAAAGGACAAAACATGAGCAAGATCGCCGTCGTCTACTGGAGCGGCACGGGCAATACCGAGGCCATGGCAAACCTCGTCGCCGAAAGCGCCACGTCCGCGGGGGCCGAGACTGAGGTCATCCCCTGCGCCGACTTCTCTGCCGACAAGGCCGCCGAATATGATGCCTTCGCCTTCGGCTGCCCCGCCATGGGCTCCGAGGAGCTTGAGTATGACGAGTTTCAGCCTATGTGGGACGAGGTCAAGGAGACCCTCGACGACAAGAAGGTCGTCCTCTTTGGCTCCTATTCGTGGGCCGAGGGCGAGTGGATGGACAACTGGAAGGCCGACGCCGACGAGGCCGGCGTCAACGTCGTGGACTCCGTCATTTGCTACGATGCGCCCGACGATGAGGGCGAGGCGGCCTGCAAGGCCCTCGGAGCCGAGCTCGCGTAACGAAACCAGGCCTCCAAAAGAGCCTGTATCACAGCGCATCCCCATCCCTACAAAAGAGCGGGGGCTGGATTTGAACTGCCTCCCATTTCTTGGACACGAGAAATGGGAGGCTTTTTATGCGTGTCGACTTGAGGGTGAAACACGACATCGAGGCCAGGAAGGCGGCGATCGGGCTCTTCGAGCGAGGGCACGGCTTCGAGTCGGCGGCGAAGGCGCTGTCGGTCCCGCGCAACACCGTGAGACAATGGCTCTACGTATACCGGTCGTTCGGAAGCGAGGTGCTGCTATCCATGGACGGCAAGCAGACCAGGTACACATACGAGCAGAAGGTCGCCGCCGCCTCGGCCGTGGTCGACGGCGGCATGGGCAAGCAGGACGCCATGAAGGCGTTCGGGGTCATGTCCCTGGCGCCGCTCAAGAGATGGTGCGCGCTCTACCGCGAGGGCGGCGCCGAGGCGCTCAGGCCCAAGCCCAGGTGCAAACTATCAAATTATC
>URDI01000006.1:0-55638 GCA_900546475.1 uncultured Collinsella sp. | reverse complement strand
AGGTCCCTGCTCCACTCCCTTGATGGGCATCAGATAGGCTCCACCCAAACCTACATCGGCTTCCTGCGCGGCACGCAGCGCGGCCGTGCGCTCGACCACGTCGGCCAGCTCGGAATCGGTCATGGCGTCGCGCTTGGCTGCCAGCTCGGCGGCCTCGGCACCCTCCGAACCCTCGGCGGCGTCCACCGGCACCAGCTCAACCAGTGCCATGTGATCGTTCTGCAGCACCAGCTCGCGCAGCAGGTCCTCAAAGTAGCTGCCGTCCAGGTCGCCGCGCAGCTCCTCATACACCGGGCCGTACTTGAGCGCCAGCGTCGCGGCGTCGTCATCGTAGAGCCAGGTGCTCAGCGCGTCGCACGCAATGGCCACGCCGTCGGCGATACCGTAGTCGCGCTGGCGCAGGTCGTATTCGTTGCTGCTGATGATGGCCTCCAGGCGCTCGCGCGGAACGCCGTGCTCGCACAGGTCGCGGCAGGCGTCCTGGAACACGCGGCGCAGCTCGCGCGCCACGCCGGGCTGCGCGTTTTGCAGCATGATGAGCTCGTAGGGCTGCAGGCTCTCGGCTGCGGTATAGCTCACCACATTGCCGCCCAGGCCGGCGGCCAGAATGGCCTTCTTAACCGGCGCTTCGTTGGAGCCCAGCAGCGCCTCGAACAGGATGTCCGCGGCGATCGTGCGCTTGCGGTCGAGTGCGCTGCCCAGCACAAGGCCCAGGCCCACCAGGGCGTTTTCGGGCGTGGTGGCCATCTCGACGCGCTTATACTCGCAGGTCACGGGTGTCTGCACGACCAGCGGATTGGGCGCCAGCGCAGACGGGTCCTCGCCGGCGGCGACGGCTGCGTCCATGCGGCGGCTCGCGGCGCTCGACTGCGACAGATAGCGCTCGTCCAAAAAGGCCAGCGCGCGGTCCACGTCCGGGTCGCCGTAGAGCGTGATGTAGGAGTTGGAAGGATTGTAGTGGCGCGCGTGCGTGTCCAGGAACTGCTCGTAGGTGAGCGCGGGAATCGCGCGCGGGTCGCCACCGCTCTCGTGCGCATAGGCGGTATCGGGATAGAGCGCGGCGTTGACGGCGTCGTCCAGCACGCTCATGGGGTCGGACAGCGCGCCCTTCATCTCGTTGAACACCACGCCGTTGTAGCGCAGCGTCCCCTCGCGTAGATTTTTGGGACATGCCTCAAAATCTACCTCGCCGGTGTCGTCATCGGCGCCGTCGCCCTCCGGCAGGTCCAACTCGTAGTGCCAGCCCTCCTGCTCAAAAATGGTGGGTTTGGTATAGATGGCCGGGTTGAACACCGCGTCCAGGTACACGTCCATCAGGTTGTACAGATCTTGCTCGTTGGTGGTGGCAACGGGGTAGATGGTCTTGTCGGGGTAGGTCATGGCGTTGAGGAACGTCTGCATGGAGCTCTTGATCAGGTCGACAAACGGCTCCTTGACGGGAAACTTGGCCGATCCGCACAGCACCGAGTGCTCAAGAATATGGAACACGCCGGTGGAGTCGGCCGGCGGCGTCTTAAAGCCAATGGCAAAGGCTTTGTTTTCGTCGTCGCACGCCAGGTACAGCAGGCGAGCGCCCGAGGCGGTGTGGCGCAGCACGTAGGCGTCCGAGTCGAGCTCGGGCACAGTCTCGCAACGCTCGACGGCAAAGCCGTGGCAGGTGGTGCCGGGTGCCAGCAGCGCGGCGGCTGCGGCGCGCGGGTCGGTTGAGGTGGTGGGCATATGCAGTCTCCTTTGACGCCCCAGCGGGGGCGAATCGAGTCGAATCCCCGAGAGTATACCCATATGGGGCCGCGGCTCTGCGACGAACTGAAGACGATGCCAGCGGATTGGACAAAGGCCCCGCGCGTTCACCGCACGAGCGTGGAAACTTGGACGCCTATCGAATGAGAGTGGATTTTCGGACGGAATCAGCCTCAAAACGCCCAAAAACCGTCCAAATATCCACCCTCATTTCCCGACCGTCCAAAATCCACGCTCATCCGCCGCCCGCACATCTCTCATATCTCATTCGTCTCTAATACGAGAGATAACAGAAAGATGAGAGATAAATATGAGAGATAACAATGCTGCAAAGAGACAGACAACCATGGTATTGTCTCAATATAGATTGTTTTACCAGCGAAAATATGTTTAAATGAAACAGATGACAGACATCTTATCTTTCATCTCTCACTCCTCTCTAATATGAGAGATAACAGAAAGATGAGAGATAATTACGAGAGATAACTGAGAGACGAAGGAAATCTATTCGCGGCATTCTTCGCAGAACCGAGCGAAAGGACGTGCAGATGAACGAAAACGAACTGACCGGTCTGCTCGAGTCTTTAAGGCGCATGGGCTCGGACGATCTTAACGTTGAGGTCAAGGAGAGCGCCACGACGCTTTCCCGCGACGTATGGGAAACGGTCAGCGCTTTCGCAAACACCGCCGGCGGCATCATCGTACTCGGAGTGAGCGAGCGCGCGGGTTTTGTCCCAGTTGCAAACTTTGAGACCGAGAAAGTGCTCAACCAATTCGTGGCGGGCATGGGCGATGCTGGCGGTCGCGGAAAGCTGGCCAATCCGCCCAAATACACCATTGAGCGCGTGGAGCTCCAGGGCACCGTGGTTCTAGTCATCGCGATTGAGGAGCTTGACCCGTCGAGCAAGCCTTGCTATGTCATGGAGCGGGGCGCTCAAGGTGGCAGCTACAAACGCATCGATGACAAAGATGTCCCGCTTTCGTCGACCGAGGTTTTGGCACTGTCGTCATATGAACGGACGAGTCCTAGCGATCGCGATGCGGTGCCCGGCACGAGTGTGGGCGATCTCGACGAGTCGCTGGTCGACCGCACGATAGAGCGTGCCTATTCGTTGACGCCTCGAGCGATGCGCGGTGCGGCGGACAAGAAGACAAAGATGGAGCGTCTGAATTTCCTCGACTTCCAGGGCAATGTTACCAAGGCCGGCCTCCTTGCCGCGGGCGTTTACCCTCAGCAGTTCTATCCCAAGCTCTTCATTGATGTGGCTGTCCACGTGGGAACTCAAAAGGGAGCTGCGGGGCCACTAAGGTTTATGGACCGCACAATCTGTGAGGGAACGTTGGGCGAGATGATCTCGGATGCTGTCGCGGCCGTCGCCAAGAATTTGCGGCGAACCTCGACCGTCCAAGGCGTCTCGCGTGTCGACTCGCTGGAGATTCCCGAGGAGGTTCTGCGCGAGGCAATCGCCAACGCCGTAATCCATCGAGAATACGGGGATCGGTTCTGTGGACAATCGATTGCCGTCGACGTCTTTGACGATCGTGTCGAGGTGACGAATCCTGGCGGCCTTTACGGGGGAAAGACTCGCGAGAACTTGTTTGACGGCAGCTCCCGATGCCGTAACGCGACGCTCGTGAAACTCATGTCGATTGTCCCGCTGCCGGATGGCGCAGGTTCGCCGGCTGAGGGCAATGGCTCGGGCATCCCGATGATGATCGATGCCATGCGCGCGCATGGTCTGGCCGAGCCCCTGTTCTGCCCGGGGTTCGATCGGTTCAAGGTCGTACTTTACCGTCCAAAGATCGAGCCGGTCGATCATGGCGGGGACTTGATTATGACGGCACTCAAGCGCTACGGCGAATTGGGGACGCGCGAACTGGCGGAGCGCACGGGACTCACGGTTTCCCAGGTTAGGGCACGCGTCAATGCGCTCATTGAGCAGGGTGAGCTTGAGCCGACGGCGCCGTCGACAAGCCGCAACCGCAAATATAGACTGTCAGAGCGCGTGGAATAAATGCGTTAGTGGACGAGGCGACCCAATAATCGACCCTCGATTGGCGCCCACTAAGGTAAAGCGGTTGTTGCCCAGTCGACGGTGATGCTAAAGACTCGGCTTACGCCGGCATGGCCCCGAACCCGTCCATCAAGAACAGCCTAAGAACCAGCTTGATGACATATCCCGGTTTGATTTCTGCCGTGCCAAAGACGCTGCGCTCGGCGAGCTCGCTGCAGTATGCGTAGATGTTGCGGATAAGGTCCGCGCCCGAAAGCGTAAACATGTAGCCTGCGTCCGAAAGCGCATTGGGCGCGGCGGGCAACTTGGCCATGTGGCAGAACGTTTGCAGGTCGGGCGCCATGGCGTTCTGGTAGTCAAGGTGGCTGCCGTCTTCTTGCGCGGCGAATTCCAGCTGGCGTACTCGATCAAGCGCCGCTGCCAGCACAAAGCTCGGTGTGGGAGCATTGACGTCCTCCGTGCTCGCCACAAGCCTGCCCGCCGCCTGCGTGACAAGCCAAGCGACCTCGCGCTGGCAACGCACGGCCTTGCGCGTAACCGGCTTGATGGACGAAGAAGAAACGCTCCCCTTAGGCGGATTCGAAGCAGCCATAAGACCCTCCCATGAACAATCCGGTCCAACAAGCCCGGATGAAACACGTGCTACATCAGTATACAGGGGAGTGGGGTAGCGGGGTACAAGCGCGCCAGCGGCAAACCGAGAGCATCAACAATGTGCCTCCGCTCTATTTGGACGATGGTACGTGGGTCATTAAGTACTCGGTTCAAGCGCCGGGTACCGTTGGTTTTCGAGACCAGAATTACAACCGTAAAATGCTCAACTGCATGGAATGTGACGTCCCAGTCGGAGTCATATTTGCAACCGAGGTGGGCTATAAGGTGCTCGGCCTTGCGTTTGTTGAGCGGTTCGAGCCCGAAAACGGATGGTTTGTTCTGCACGGTCCTGTTCATAAAGGCGGACCGGACCCTCGTTTTGCGCCCGACATGAGTTATCTGAAGCACATACCCGTCGATATTGAGTTTGCCGGACAGGGTGCGACCGACGATGAAATTTGGCTTTGGCGGTCTTTTACGATCGTGCTGTTTGATCGGATCGCGTGGCGATGCAATCTCGCACACGCCTGCCGGTGCATGCTCTTCCTGATTTGTATAGCGAGAGGGGAGCGAACGTGAGCTGGCGAGGCGATATTGCGATGGGGAAGTACGGAAAACTGCCGTGCGCCCTTATAGACAACAAAATGTTTCCGAGCGTAGAAGTTGATTGCGGGTCGTTTGTCGTCGCCTGTCCTTGCTGCGGCTCGCAAATACCGTGCCTCGACATTCGGTTCATCGATGCGTGCGACAGACTTAGCGACGAAGTGAGAAAACGGACAGGCGTTCATATGCCGGTGTATCAGGAGAAATGCCCTGTTTGTGGCCTCGATATCGTGTACGACGCCGGCGACGAGGGATAGGTGATGCGGAGGAGCTGGCTGTGAAGGCATCTCTGTCCCTATAAATAAACCCCCTCACCGAGTTGCCTGTGGAACTCGGCGTGATGGTCGCGTGCCCAGGTAAAGAGCGCCTGGTCAAAGTCGGTGCGCGTGGCCGGGACGCCAAAGACGCCGGCAACTTCGACACGCACAAACTCCAGTGCCGGCAGCTTGTTGATGGCGGTGAGGGCAAACGGGGACGTGGGTTCTTCGAACAGATAGTGGCTGCCTTGCAGCGCGTCGCAACTGGTGCACGTGTTGCCGAGCGACGGGGCTTTGGAGGCTCGTGCGCCTACGGGTTTGTAGCCACAGCGCTTAGAAAGATAGTCGCGGATCTCGCCCGGGACGCAGCCAAGAGCGGGAACAATGGCGAGCGCGTTGGCATTGGCCGTGTCGATGGTAATGTGCCCGGCTTCGTTGGGCGCGTGCGCAATGGCGATGCCCTTGCCGTCATCGGTTCGATAGGGAATACCGAAGGCCGCGACCGAGGTCTCTTCGTGGCATTTCCAGCACTCGCGCTTGCCCAGTACTAGATATATATACGGCGCTGAGGGGTCAGATCGGTCAACACCGGGCAGCCACTCGGCAAAGGGCTCGGGGTTGACGCCGCTGGGTACATACCAGATCTTCTTGGTCCGGTCCCATTTGGCGCCCAGCGCCTTGGCTTCTTCTTTGTGCGAAAAGGGGACATCGAGCTCGGTGCGCATGGCGGCTCCTTGGTGCTGCAGGTGCAAGTGGCTCAAGGATACCGCAGGGCGCAGACATCGCGGCGTTTTGCTTAGAAGTTGCGGTGCGGACTGATTGGTTATGCCGATGGATAGATCGGCAAGTAGATGGTCGGCTTTTGGCCAGTTGGGCGGTTGGAGCAGCTTGCGGCGCAGTTTTGTGCCTGGCTATTGTTGATGTTGGGGTATTGAATTTGTTTGGCAGCCATTCGTCAGGTGAATTGATGCTACGTTGCGATGACGGTTGGAACTGCCAGCGGATTTGGCGACATAAAACAAAACAGCCCAGAGGACATAGTCTCTGAGCTGCGAACATTTGGTGGGCGTTAGAAGATTTGAACTTCTGACCTCTTCCGTGTCAGGGAAGCGCTCTCCCCCTGAGCTAAACGCCCGATCAAGGGTGCGCAAGCGCGCAAGGGATAATATAACGGAGCCTGAACTCGGTGGCAAGAACATTTTTAAAAATCGCTTACATTGTGGAATTCGGGGGTCTTGTCATATCCATTTCAAAAGAGCCTGCTGCCGCGATTTGGCTGTCGCATAATGCAAGGCCATTGCGGTGTCGAGCTATGGAAAGACGCCTGCGGAATTGTCCTACCGATAAGCGGACAAGCCTTCGGCTGGTGCCTTCGCCGTGGTAAGGTAAGCCGAATTGCTTCCAGACTGTTTCGGGGGAGTGGAATGAGCAAAGAGTGTGTCGAGCAGGTCGAAGGCGCAGGGGCTTCGGTGCCGATGACCGATATATCGAACATTGATGTGCCCGAGGGCACCGACGAGCTCAGCCGCAACACCCGTCGCGCATGGCGCGACCGCCTGAACAGCGCTTCGACGCGCAAGATGATCACGGGCGTCTTGGCTACGCTGGTGGGCGGTTCGTTTTGGGGCTTCTCGGGCACCAGCGCGAGCTTTCTGTTCGATACCTACCACGTCGACACCTTGTGGCTTATGAGCGTGCGTCAGATTCTCGCCGGTCTACTCTTTATGGCCGTGGTTGTTACGCGCGACCGCGAGCGCCTGATTAAGCTCTGGACCACACCCGCCGATCGCAAACAGCTGCTGCTCTTTACCGCCTTTGGTCTGCTGTTCAACCAGTTTTGCTATCTTTCGGCCGTGCGCCTGACGAACGCCGGAACCGCGACGGTGCTCCAGTGCCTGCAGCTCGTTATCATCATGGGCTACACCTGCGTGACCGATCGCCGCATGCCGCGTACTCGCGAAGTCATCGGCATTGGCCTGGCTCTGGGTGGAACCTTTTTAATCGCCACCGGCGGCGACCCCACCAGCCTGAATATCTCGCCACTTGGCCTGGCAGCAGGTCTTATGTGTGCGGTCAGCGCCACGTGTATGGCGGTGATTCCCGCCAAGATCCTGCCCGAATACGGCAGCCCAATCGTCACGGGCTCGGCAATGCTCACGGCGGGCGTGGTCTCGTGCGTCTTCGTGCAGCCTTGGGCGCATATGCCGGCACTCGACGCTGCCGGCGTCGAGGCGCTCGCGGTGTTCGTGGTTATCGGCTCGTTTTTTGCTTACATGCTCTATATGCAGGGCGTTAAGGACATCGGCTCGGTGCGTGCGAGTCTCATCGGAACTGTGGAGCCGGTTTCGGCGACCATCACCAGCGCCGTTATGCTGGGCACGGTGTTTTTGCCGACCGACCTTATCGGCTTTGCCATGATCATCGTGATGATGTTCCTCACGGTGTAGCTGGCGCCGCCGCCAAGACGGAAAAGGTGTTGTGCCGCATTTTCGCCAATTGATGTCCGTGTCTGGAGTTTAGCTGTCGATGCCCAAAATGCCATAAACTAGTAACGTTATGGACTTTTTCATTGCGACTCAATTGCGAGGATTTCTTTATGGCTGGTAATCACTTTAAGGGCAGCGATAGCGGCCGTCCTGCAGTTCCGCCGCGTCCGAACGGGGCTGGTAAGGCCGGCACGCCGGGCGGCACTGGACAGGGCGGTTCCGGTAAGCGCGTGTCCCCGGGCGAGACGGCGATGTTTACCGCTCTGTACGAGCAGTCACAAAAGGCAAAAAAGTCCGGCCGTGCAAGAGGGAATGTCTTTGCGGGCGGTGCAACCTCCACGTCGCAGCCGAGTGGGGCTCCTTCGGTACCCGCGAACAACGCAGGTGCTACCAACGCCGCGAATGCCGCCGGCAACGTTAATGCCGGCAAGGCCGCCAACAATACTCCCTCTGCCGGTGGCGCGGGGCTTACGGGTAACCTTGGCACGATCTATACCGGCGCCTCCGAGACTGGCACGTTTGCCCGCCTGGATGATAGCGGTGCCGAGTTTGCGGGCTCGGGTTCCAAGGAGGATTATTACGATTTTGGCTTGAACTACGGTAGCGACGCTTCGTCGAGTTCGACCTCTGACGGTCTGGTCCGTCATCGCCATCGCAAGGGCGAACGCAAAAAGCGTCACACCGGCGCCATTATTGCCGCTGTAGTCGCGGTGCTTCTCGTTGCGCTTGGCGCAAGCGGCTTTATGCTGCTTAACTCGGCAAAGACCGTAAAGAGTGAAGCGAAGGAGGCCGTCGAGATTGTCGGTGGCCTTAAGGACAAGGTCACGTCGGGCGATTTTTCGACGCTGCCTGACGACGCGAAGAAGATTGATGAGCTTTGCGACAGCATGAAGGCGGAGACCTCGAGCCCGCTGTGGACGGCGGCTTCGTTTATCCCGGTGTATGGCAGCGACATCAATGCGGCCCGCACCATGATCGACGCCCTGTCCGATGTCTCGAGCAATGCGCTGGTTCCCATGGCCGATAACCTTTCGCAGGCCACGCCCGGCAAGCTGTTTCAGGACGGCATGATTAACGTGTCCGCGCTGCAGGCCGTTGCCGATTCGCTTTCCGATAGCTCCAAGGTGTTCAAGAGCGCCAACGAGAAGATCCAGGGCATTGGCGATACTCATATTTCCCAGGTGACCGAGCTGGTCGATAAGGCCAAGGACGGCTTTGCCACCCTCAACGGCGCGGTTGACGCGGCGGAGAAGGTCGCCCCCGTCCTTCCCCAGATGCTCGGCGCCAACGGCCAGACGCGTAACTACCTTGTGTACGCCATGAACAACGTCGAAATTCGTGCCTGCGGCGGCTTTGGCGGTTCGCAAGGTTTGATTTCGGTCACCGACGGCCAGATGTCGATTGGCGAGTTTGTTCCCCGCATTGGGCTCAGTGAGGATGAGGCAGTCGAGAGTGTCGACGAAGAGGATGAGGCGCTGTTCGGCAACCACAGTAACCTGTACAACTCGGGCAATACCTATTCGCCTGATTGGCCCCGCAACTCGCAGCGTGTCGCCGCGCTGTGGAAGTCCCAATATGGGCAGGACGTTGATGGCGTCGTCGGCATCGACCCGGTGTTCCTGCAGTATCTGCTGGGCCTGGTCGGTAACGTGTCGCTGCCCGACGGAACGGTTGTCGACGGCACCAACGCCGCAAAGGTCCTCATGCACGATGTGTACTGGAACTATCCGGTCGAGGAGTCGGACGGCATCTTTGCATCCGTCGCCAGCGCTGCCTTCGACAAGATCCTTGGCGGTATCGGCGATGTCGATGTTACGAAGCTTGTCAGCGCCGTTGAGCGCGGTGCCGAAGAGGGCCGCCTGATCGCGTGGATGAAAAACGATGACGAGCAGAACGCTATCAAGGAGATGAACATCGACGCCTCGCTGCCCGATCCGGATGACCCGAGTGAAGATCCCGTTGCTGGTGTCTACTTTAACAACCTGAGCTTCTCCAAGCTCGACTGGTACCTGAATGCCGATACGCAGATTGGCCAGGGCATCAAGAACGGTGACGGCACATGCTCGTATCGCATCACCGTTACCCTGACGAACATCATGACGCAGGAGGAGGCCGGCAAGCTGCCCGACTACGTCGCGGCGAGCGCGCCCGATGCCGCGCGCGACGACGAGCGTCTGAATGTCTCGTTGTTTGCCCCGACGGGCGGCAACATTACTGATCTGACCGTCGAGGGCACCCAGTTTGGTCTTGGCGCCGCTACGTGGCATGGAATCCCCTTCTATTCGGGCACCGTTGACCTGCATGCTGGCGAGACGACGACGATCACATATACGCTGACCACGTCAGCCGAGGCGGGGGACAAGCCGCTTACGCTGCGTCAGACTCCTACATGCCAGGCGGCTCGCGACAGCGCGTCGGCGTAGGGTTTTTCTGGTAGCGCAGATAATCGAGTACCATTTTGGGGCGGACAGGCAATCTGTTCGCCCCTATTTTGTAAGGAGAGCGCATGAAGTACTTTGGCACCGACGGCTTTCGCGGTGAGGCTAACGTTGGGCTGACGGTAGAGCACGCTTATAAGATTGGCCGTTTTGTGGGCTGGTATTACGGCGCCAACCGCGAGCGCAAGGCGCGCGTCATCGTGGGTAAGGACACGCGTCGCTCGAGTTATATGTTTGAGGCGGCGCTGGTGAGCGGCTTGGTCGCGAGCGGCGCGGACGCCTATATGCTGCACGTGATCCCCACGCCGGGCGTAGCGCATCAGACCGTGGAAGGCTGCTTCGATTGCGGCATCATGATCAGCGCGAGCCACAACCCGTTTTGCGATAACGGCATTAAGCTCGTCAATAGCGACGGTTTTAAGATGGACGAGGACGTACTGGAGCTCATCGAGGACTACGTCGATGGCAAGAGCGAGGTGCCGCTGGCCACGGGCAACCACATCGGCGCCACGGTGGACTACATGCAGGGCCGCAACCGCTACATTGCCTCGCTCATCGCCAGCGCGAACTTTTCGCTGCAGGGCGTCAAGATCGGCATCGACTGCGCCAACGGCTCGGCGTCCTCGGTGGCCAAGCCGGTGTTCGACGCGCTGGGCGCCGACGTGCGCGTGATCAATGCCGCGCCCGATGGTTTTAACATCAACGTCGACTGCGGCTCCACGCATATGGAGCGTCTGCAGCGCCACGTGGTGGAGCAGGGCCTGGACGTGGGCTTTGCCTATGACGGCGATGCCGACCGCTGCCTGGCCGTGGACGAGCGCGGGCGCGTGGTCGATGGCGACCAAATCCTGTACGTGTGCGGCGTGTACCTGAACAAGCACGGTCGCCTTTCGGGCGGTACCGTGGTTCCGACGATTGCCAGCAACTTTGGCCTGATCAAGTCGTTGGAGCTTGCCGGCCTAAGTGCCGTGACCAGCGGTGTGGGCGACCGTCACGTGTATGCCAAGATGCGCGAGGGCGGTTACAGCCTAGGCGGCGAGCAGACGGGCCATACGATCTTTGGCGATATCGAGCGCACGGGCGACGGCATTATGACCTCGCTGCGCGTGATGGAAGTGATTCGTGCCGAGCGCGAGACGCTCTCGCAGCTCACGGCTCCGTGCAAGCTGCTGCCGCAGGCGCAGGTGGCCGTGCGCGTGGCGGACAAGGACGCCGCGCTCGAGAACATGGGCGTGCAGAACGCCATCGCCGAGGCCGAGGCTGCGCTGGCAGGCGAGGGCCGCGTGCTCGTACGCAAGAGCGGAACCGAGTCGGTTATCCGCGTGCTGGCCGAGGCGCCCGACCAAGCATCCGCCGATGCCGCCATGAAGCGCATCGCCAACGCACTCGAGGCTCTGTAGTTACGCGGTTTTACCAAACCGCGTAACTGCTCGACGCTGCAAACGCCCCTAAGCGGCAATCTGACGTTCAATTTCAAGGGCGCGACCAGAAGGTCAGCGCCCTTTCATTTCACGTCACCTTGCTCGCTTAGGGTCGTTTTCGCTGACGTTGCCAAGACATTGGCGTCAACATAGTTGGCGTTGGCGATGGCGTGCTGGTCAATCCTTACAGCTCGTACAGTGTGGTGAACTTGTCCTGCAGGTAGCTGCAGTAGTAGCGGGCGTCAAAGGCCATGCCGCAGGCGCCCTTGATGAGTTCCGGCGCGTCTTTGGCGCGGCCCCACTGCCAAATGTGCTCGCCCAGCCAGGCGCGGACGGGCGCCAGATCGCCGCTCGCGCAGGCACCGGTAAGGTCGACGCCGTCGCGGCACATGGCCGGCACAAACATGGCATCGTAGGCGCTACCCAGCGCATACGTGGGGAAGTAGCCAAACGAACCGCCGCTCCAATGCGTATCCTGCAGGCAGCCGTGCGTGTCGTCGGGAACGGGAATGCCCAGGTACTCGTCCATAAAGCGGTTCCAAAGCGCGGGGATGTCCTTGGCCGCAGCCTCGCCGGCAAACAGCATACGCTCAATCTGGTAGCGCACCATAATATGCAGCGGGTAGGTGAGCTCGTCGGCTTCGGTGCGGATCAGCGACGGCTGCGCAATGTTCACGGCGCAGTAGAGCGTGTCCTCGTCCACGTCGCCGTAGACCTCGGGCGCGTGACGGCGCAGTACCTGCAGCAGCGGTCCCATAAAGGCGCGGCTGCGGCCCACGGTGTTCTCAAAGAAGCGGCTCTGGCTCTCGTGGATGCCCATGGAGGTGCCGCCCTCCAAGCACGTGCGCGCATAGGCGGGATTGACGCCCAGCTCGTACATGGTGTGCCCGGCCTCGTGGATGATGCTGTAGACGTTGGAGATGCAGTCGTCCTCGTAGATGTGCGTCGCGATGCGCGCATCACCCACGGCAAAGCCCTCGCTAAACGGATGCTCGGTAAAGGCAAGCGTGGTGTCGTCCAGGTCCAGGCCGACAAGCTTCATAAGGTCGAAGCTCATGGCGCGCTGGGCAGCCTCGGGCACGTGGGCGTGCAAAAAGTCGGCAGCCGGCTGCTGGCCGCGCTCGCCGATGGCGTGCACGAGCGGCACGACCGTGGCCTTGACCTCATCGCAAAACGCATCGAAGCTCTTGGCGGAAAGGCCGCGCTCGTACTGGTCGAGCCAAACGTCGTATGGATCGCGCTTGGGGTCCATGAGCTCGGCCTGATGCTTAAGCTGGCCGACGATTCTGTCCACATAGGGCTCAAAGCTTGCCCAGTCATTGGCCGTCTTGGCCTTGTGCCACACGGCGTCGGCCTCGCAGGTGAGCCTGGTCCAGGCCTCGGCCTCCTCGGTGGGAATGACGCTCGCCTCGCGCTGGTCGCGGCTGAGCACGCGAATCTCGTCGAGCAGTTGCGGGTCGTCGATTTTTCCGCCTGCGACCGTCTCACGCGCGAGAGAGCGCACGAGCTCAACAGACTTTTTGCTGGTCAGCAGCTTGTGATGCTCGCCGGCAAGCGTGCCCATAGCATCGGCGCGCGCTGCGGCGCCGTTGGCGGGGGCAATGGTCGCGCCGTCAAACTCGGCAATCTTGAGCAGGTACTCGCGGGTCCACAGCTTGCCCTCGAGCTTGCGGAACTTCTTGACGGCCTTATCGACCTTCATGCCCTTGGGCGCCTTGCCCGTTGCGGGCTCGGTCTTCGTATCGCGCTTCTTTCCCATACCATATCCTTGATCTCGCAGGTCGCCCGTCGCATACGGCGGCGCGGCCAGTTTGCACAGCTACCTACCTTGTACCCAGTGCGAACAAAACGGAACGCGGCGATATGCTCGCAGAATGTGTTATCCTATAGCCCAATGCGTTGACGGAGAGGGTTTTGCCCGCCGCGTCGCCGGCAAGAGAGGGAAGGTCATGGGCTGCAAGCCTTCCTGCGGTGGCAAGGGCCAAGCGTTCACTCCCGAGCAGCGACCTCAACGGGCGCGCGGCTAGCGGCGGCGAAGCCCCAGTAGGGAAGCCGTGAGCCTCGCGATAAGGGGTGCAGAGTGGGCACGGCGGGCCAGACATCCGCTGGGTCAAACAAGGTGGTACCGCGGAATTCAACCGTCCTTGGGCAATGCACATGCCCGAGGACGGTTTTTTGTTACCGAACCGGGCCGCGCATCCGCAGCATCGGGCGGCGTCAGCCGTCCCGGAGCGCGGATGCGCGAGAGACGAAAGGGAAGACATGAGTCTGATTGATGATCTGGTCAAACTCGAGGAAGAGGCCAAGGAGCTCGTCGCAGGCGCTGACGACGCAGCCAAGCTCGAGGCTGCGCGCGTTGAGCTGCTCGGCCGCAAGGGCCGCATCACCGGCCTGATGCGCATGATGGGCAAGCTCGCCCCCGAGGATCGTCCCGTGATGGGCAAGCGAGCCAACGAGATGCGCCAGCTGATTGAGGGCATGCTCGACGAGCGCACCACCGAGATGAAGGCCGCCGCCCTCAAGCGCGCACTCGAGCACGATGCCGTCGACATCACGCTGCCGGGCATCCGTCCGCAGATCGGTCACCAGCACCTGATCAAGCAGATTATCGAGGAGGCCGAGGACATCTTCTGCGGTATTGGCTATACCGTCGAGTCCGGTCCCATGGTCGACACCTCCTACTACAACTTCACCGCGCTCAACGCCCCCATGGATCACCCGAGCCGCTCGGCCCGCGATACCTTCTACGTGGTCGACAACAACCCCGGCAGCGTCGCGCACCCCGAGGCTCACGCCCACGGCGAGTCCGACGTGCTGCTGCGCACCCAGACCTCGGGCGTGCAGATCCACACCATGGAGTCGCAAAAGCCGCCCATCTACATGATCTGCCCGGGCACCGTCTACCGTCCCGACACGGCCGATGCCTGCCACCTGCCGCAGTTCAACCAGATCGAGGGCCTGGTCGTCGACGAGGGCATCACCTTTGGCGACCTGAAGGGCACGCTCGACTACTTTGTTAAGTGCATGTTTGGCGAGGATCGCAAGACGCGTTACCGCCCGCACTTCTTCCCCTTCACCGAGCCCAGCTGCGAGGTGGACGTGAGCTGCCACGTGTGCGGCGGCAAGGGCTGCAACTTCTGCAAGCACAGCGGCTGGATCGAGATCCTGGGCTGCGGTATGGTCGACCCCAACGTCCTGATCAACTGTGGCATCGATCCCGAGAAGTACACCGGCTTCGCCTTTGGTATTGGCGCCGAGCGCGTCGCGGCCCTGCGCTACGACCTGCCGGACCTCAGAACGCTCATGACGGGCGATATGCGCTTCCTGAACCAATTTTAAGTTGACCTGTCCCGGCGGCTTCCCGAGCCACCGCACCTTGCCTTTCAATCGTCGGTTGCGTACCTAAGTACGCGGCCCTCCTCTTTCAAGGCAATCTGCGGCACCTCGGAAACCCGTCTCCGTAGCTGGAGTTTTCCGACTGTTTATTGCAGGCGTTACAGATGAAAGGAGACCAGTTAGATGCGCGTTTCTTACGACTGGCTCAAGACCATGATCGATATTCCGGAGGATCCCAAGACCCTTTCGGACGAATATATCCGTACCGGCACCGAGGTCGAGGCGATCGACACCGTGGGCGAGTCCTTCGACCACGTGGTGACCGCCAAGGTGCTCACCAAGACCCCGCACCCCGATAGCGACCACATGTATGTGTGCTCGGTCGATGTGGGCGACAAGAACCTCGATGCCGACGGCAATCCCGCTCCGCTGCAGATCGTCTGCGGCGCGCAGAACTTCGAGGCCGGCGACCACATCGTCACGGCCATGATCGGCGCTGTCCTGCCCGGCGACGTCAAGATCAAGAAGAGCAAGCTTCGCGGCGTCGTGTCCATGGGCATGAACTGCTCTGCGCGCGAGCTCGGCCTGGGTGGCGACCACTCCGGCATCATGATTCTGCCCGAGGACACGCCCTGCGGTATGCCGTTTGCCGAGTACGTGGGCTCGAGTGATACTGTGCTCGACTGCGAGATCACGCCCAACCGTCCCGATTGCCTGTCCATGATCGGCATGGCCCGCGAGACCGGTGCCATTTTCGACCGCGATTTCCACGTGGAGCTGCCCGCCATCAAGGCGGAGACTGGCCGCGCGACCGACGACGAGCTTTCCGTCGAGATTGCCGACGAGGGCCTGTGCGACCGCTATGTCGCCCGCATCGTGCGCAACGTGAAGGTCGGCCCGTCGCCCGACTGGATGGTCAAGCGCCTTAACGCCCTGGGCGTGCGTCCGCACAACAACATCGTCGACATCACCAACTACGTGATGATGCTCACCGGTCAGCCGCTGCACGCCTTTGACCTGGACACCTTTGCCGAGCGCGATGGCCACCGTCGCGTGGTGGTTCGCGCCGCCCAGCAGGATGAGAAATTCACGACGCTCGATGGCGAAGAGCGCGTGCTCGACGCCGGCATGGGCCTTATCACCGACGGCGAGCGCCCCGTGGCGTTGGCCGGCGTTATGGGCGGCATGGATTCCGAGATCGAGGACGACACCGTCGACGTGATGGTCGAGAGCGCTTGCTTCAACGCCGGTCGCACCTCGCACACCAGCCGCGATCTGTCGCTGATCTCCGACGCCTCCATTCGCTTTGAGCGCCAGGTCGACGAGACTGGCTGCGTGGATGTCGCCAACGTTACCTGCGCGCTCATCGAGGAGATCGCCGGCGGCGAGGTTGCTCCCGGCTATGTCGATGTTTTCCCCGCGCCCAAGACCATCGACAGCATCAAGCTGCGCCTGGCCCGTGTGCACGCCATCTGCGGTGCCGACATCGAGCCCGACTTTATCGAGCGCTCGCTCACCCGCCTGGGCTGCACCGTCGAGCGCGACGGCGAGGACTTTATGGTCACGCCGCCGAGCTTCCGTCCCGACCTGCCGCGTGAGATCGACCTGATCGAGGAGGTCCTGCGCCTGTGGGGCATGGGTCGCGTCACGGCGACCATTCCGGCTGCCAAGAACCACATCGGCGGCCTGACGCGCGAGCAGAAGCTTACCCGCAAGGTCGGCGAGATCCTGCGCGCCTGCGGCCTCAACGAGACCACGACCTTTGGCTTTGCCGCCCCGGGCGACCTGGAGAAGATCGGCATGCCCGCCGAGGGTCGCGGCTGCCCCGTGGTGCTCATGAACCCGCTGGTGGCCGAGCAGACCGAGATGCGTCGTTCGCTGCTGCCGGGCCTGCTGCAGTCCGTGGCCTACAACGAGGCGCACGGTACGCCCAACGTGCACCTGTACGAGGTCGGCAGCCTGTTCCACGGTCGCGAGAACGCCAGCCTGCCCAAGGAGACCAAGTCCGTCGCGGGTGTGCTCTCGGGCCAGTGGAGCGAGCAGTCTTGGAACATGAAGTACCGTAAACTGCGTTTCTTCTTTGGCAAGGGTATCGTCGAGGAGCTGCTCGCCCAGCTGCGCATCGAGAAGGTTCGCTTCCGTCCCGTCGAGGGCGAGGGCTATGCCTTTTTGCAGCCGGGTCGTGCGGCCGAGGTTCTGTCCGGCGGCACCGTGCTGGGCTGGGTCGGCGAGATCCACCCCGAGGCGCGCGAGGCCTGCGGCATCGACGAGGTTGTCGTTGCCTTTGAGCTTGACCTGGACAAGCTGATCAAGGGCGCCCGCAACCAGGAGAACTACCGCGAGTTCTCGCAGTACCCGGCCGTTGAGCACGACCTTGCCATTGTGGTCGACAATGCCGTGACCTGCGAGGATCTTGAGCGCCGTATTACCAGCGCCGGCGGCAAGCTGCTCGAGGGCGTGCGCCTGTTCGATGTCTACCGCGATCCGGTTCGTATCGGCAAGGGCAAGAAGTCCATGGCCTTTGCGCTCACGTATCGCTCGGACGACCACACGCTTACTAGCGAAGAGGTCGAGAAGGCGCACCAGAAGATCGTCACCAAGGTGTGCAAGGGCGTAAACGGCGAGGTCCGCTCGTAATCTTTGCTGCTCGGAACCCGCCCCCTGCGGGGTTTTCACGGCAACGTCCTCGCCGCTTCGCGGCTGCGGGATGTTGCCTTAGAAAACCCCTCTCGGGGGCGGGTTCCTGCGCTAACCTTGTTGCGAGCGGACCGCACCTTCTTCCGGGTGACCGGATAGTTGGGAGTGCAAGGGCCCTTTATTGGGCGGTGCGTGGGCCTGGGTTAATAACGTACGTATTGCAAGGGCGTGCTGCGTTGTGGGCGGGGCGCCTTTTTGTTAGTATGCAGAGTCGGTGTTACGGATTGTTAGAAACGTAATACGCAACGTTCTGATTGAGAGGGCTCATGCATATTCCCGATAATTATCTGTCCCCGCAGACCGATGCCGTTATGGCGGTGGCGATGGTGCCCGTATGGGTTCACTGCATCAAGAAAGTGCGCGCCACGCTCGATCGCGAGCATATGGCCTTTCTGGGTATTTGCGCTGCGTTCTCCTTTTTGCTCATGATGTTCAACGTGCCGCTGCCCGGCGGCACCACTGGTCACGCTGTTGGTGGCGCGCTCATCACGCTGCTGCTGGGCCCCGAGGCTGCTGCCATTGCAGTCTCGGTTGCACTCGCGCTGCAGGCGCTGCTGTTTGGCGACGGCGGCGTTCTGTCGTTTGGCGCCAACTGCTTTAACATGGCCTTTGTGCTGCCGTTTGTCGCTGCTATCGTGTTCCGTGCGCTCAACAGCCGTCTGCACGACAAGAGCTGGGGCACCTCGGTTTCTGCCATCGTGAGCGGTTGGGTCGGCCTGTGCCTGGCGGCCCTGTGCGCGGCAATCGAGTTTGGTATTCAGCCGATGCTCTTCACCAACGCTTCGGGCGCCCCTCTGTACTGCCCCTTCCCGCTGTCCGTGGCTATTCCGGCCATGTTGGTCCCGCATATGCTGGTTGCCGGCGTGATCGAGGGCGTGGCGACGGCCGCCATCTATGGTTTCATTAAGAAGACGGCGCCGAGCATTATCGTCGGGCCCGAGGCCGTCGATGGCCAGCTTGCCGCCGATGGTACCGCCAAGAAGACTTCCCTAATCCCTACGCTCATTCTGGTCGCCGTGCTTGTCTTGGCCACGCCGCTGGGCCTTTTGGCCACGGGTGACGCCTGGGGCGAGTGGGACGCTGAGGGCGCCGCGACCGCCGTTCAGGAGGCTGGTGACGACAGTCTGCAGGCTTCGGTCGGCCTCGATGCTCCGACCTTTGCCGATGCCCTGCCCACGGGCGATTATCTGCAGGCCTATTCCGAGGAACAGGGCCTTGGCTTTGCCGGCCAGGCTGCGATGTATATTCTTTCGGGCGTGATTGGCGTGGCGGTGCTCACCATCGCATTCCGCCTGGTCTCGCTGACGGTCAAGGAAAGCGGTGCTCATGGCAATAGCCGAGCTGCCTAGCTGGCTTGCGGTCGAGCAGCGTTACGAGCCCGCGGGGGCTCGGCATCGTGTAATGCAAAAGAATGTCCTGCACCTGGCGAGCCTGCTTGAGCGGGTTCGCCTGGGTGGAGGCGCGAACGAGGGCGGGTCGATGGTCGACCGCGCCCTTTCTTGCGTTTCGGCTCCGGTGCGCCTGGTGGGGATGTTCGTCTGCGTTCTGTGCGTGTGCCTGACGCAGAGCCCGCTGTACCTCATGTTGATGGCGGCTATCGCGTTGGTGCTGGTCGCGGTGCGCCCTGTACGCGGGCTGCGCGCGACTTTTGTGCCGGCGCTCGGCGCCGCGGGGCTTGCGGTGGTTCTGGCACTGCCTGCCCTGCTGCTGGGCGCTTCTGCCGCGGGCGCCATGCTCAAGATCGCGCTCAAGACGTTCATTAACGTGTCGTTCGTGCTGGGCGTTTCGTGGACGCTCACCTGGAGCCGCATGTCGGCGGCGCTCAAGACGCTACAGCTGCCCGACGAGGTCATCTTTACGTTTGATATGGCGCTCAAGCACATCGAGGTGCTGGGACGCACGGCGCACGATCTGACCGAATCGGTCATGCTGCGCAGTGTGGGTCGTGCGCCTGCGGGTTTTTCGCGTACCGATTCGATCGCGGGTATCATGGGCATGACCTTTATCAAGGCGATGGAATGCAGCCGCGCGATGGACGAGGCTATGCTTTGCCGTGGCTTTGCCGGTGCGTATCCGACTCCCGCGCGGAGCGGCTTTGGCTGGCGCGATGCGGTCTATGCGGTCGTCGTGGTGCTGCTCGCCGTGTTGTGCGCGGTGCTGTAGCGCGGGCGGCCGAGCCGTCGATGTGGATAGGGAAGGGCGACGTTTTGGCAAACGATACGAATGGCGTGATGGGCGCGAGCGGTGCTACTGGCGCCAAGAGCGTGCCGCTCATCGAGTTTCGCGACGTGCTGTTCTCCTATGCGGGGCATACGGTTGTCGATGGTGTGTCGCTGCAGGTCGATCGTGGTGAACTCGTTGCCCTACTCGGTCCCAACGGCTGCGGTAAGACGACGATTATGCGCCTTATCAACGGTCTTGAACTAGCGGACGCGGGTGCGTACCTGTTTGACGGGCACGTGATCGATGCGGCATATCTCAAGGATTCCGCAGCCGCTCAGCGTTTTCATCAGCGCGTGGGCTTTGTGTTCCAGAATGCCGACGCCCAGCTGTTCTGCGCTACGGTGGGCGAGGAAGTTGCTTTTGGCCCCGCGCAGATGGGGCTACCGACAGACGAGCTCGAGCGCCGCGTCCGCGATGCCATGGAGCTGTTCCAGGTTGCCGATCTGGTCGATGCCTCGCCCTATCAGCTTTCGGGCGGGCAAAAGAAGCGCGTTGCGCTGGCTGCGGTGGTGTCGATGAACCCCGATATCCTAGTGCTCGATGAGCCCACCAACGGGCTCGATGAGGACTCGTGCGACATCGTAGTCAACTTTTTGCTGGCCTACGTTGCTGCCGGTAAGACGGTTTTGATGAGTACGCACCATCAAGATTTGGTGCGCCGCCTGGAGGCCCGTGCCATCTATATCGATCGATATCACCATGTGGTCGAGGCGCCCGTGCCGTCGTATGGAACCGAAAGCGGTGCTGCGGAATAGTTGCTGCGTAGGGTATGTATGGCCGCCTGTGCGACTCTGCCGTGATGGTATAGTTAACCAGGTTTTATGGGGGTGGCTATGCCAAGTTGGAACATTCATATCGCTCAAACGGAGCGCTTGCTGGCACGTGCTAGCGTGCTTGCCGATAGCGTGCGCGACCGCAATGCCTTTTTGTTTGGCTGCGTGGTTCCGGATATCTTCGTGGGCTATATGGTCCCTGGCATCGCCGATCCCATTCCGTATCGCATTACGCACTTTGCAAAGCCCGAGCCTATCCCTAAGCCGCGCGAGCACGAGTTCTGGGATACCTATGTGGCGCCGCTGCTTAAAGGCGCACCCGCGGGCGAACCTGCTGAGGCTACCTCGATTGTCGAGGAGCGCGAGCGACTGAACCGCGTGCACTATCCTCAGCGCTACAGGGATGCCGAGCCGGTTGTCGGTCCCGGCGCCTGTGAGTTCTCGCTTGCGTCCGAAGATGTGGCGCAGTCGCTGCTCGATTTAACGCTGGGCGTCTGGTCGCATCTGGTGGCCGACACGGTATGGAACACGCGTGTGAACCAGTATCTGGAAGCACACGGCGGCAAGCCGTGCGAGGAATTCCGCATTAAAAAGCAGGGCGATTTTGACTGGTTTGGCAAGACGCTGGGCATCGTTTCCATTCCGCGTGCGACCGATCGCCTCTATACCGCTGCGACGCGTTTTGGGCAGTATCCCATCCATAAAGAATATGTGCTCAAGACTATCGGCGTCATGCACGAGATTGTACGCGAAAACCCCGGCGAGCCCGATCATCCGCCGTATCGCCTGCTAACCGAGGAGTTTTTCGATGCAACGTTTACCGAGGTCATCGAGCTGACCGAGGCGGGATTTGCGGCTCGCGTTGCTGCTTCTGACGCTCCCGCAGTCCCCCTGATCGCTAGCTGCTAGCCGGCCGGCTTGACAGTGAATAGCTCAACCCAATCGACAAATAGCTCTTGCCGCAGGGTATCTTCGGCAGTACGCTCCTGTTTGGTCTTTGGGGTGTAGGGAAGCCCAGCCTTTTTATGGATGAGCTCGGTTATGTGGTCGAAGCTTTTCTTATCCTTAATCTGGTCATAGGTGATTTGGATGACGTCGTAGCCCATGCTCGTGAGTGCGGTGGCACGTTCGGCATCGGAGAGGCTCGCGGCTTCGCTGTCGTGGGCTAAGCGGCCTTGACATTCCAGAATGACGCCCATGCTGTCGGTGGCGCTTTCGATGAGGATATCGGCGTAACAGCAGGTTTTGTTATACAGCGAACGTGCAGCTTCGCTGAGCGGGATGCGCGCGTTATTGGTGATGTCGATGCCCAAGCCGCCCTCGTCGCGGGGGAGCGAGATGAGTATGGACGTCTGGACTTCGAAGGGCGAGGCGGTCTGCCCCGTCATGTGCTCGGCCGCCCAACGCAGTTGTTTGACGCCGCGCAGGCCTGCGGCTTGCTTGGCGAACGCGGCGATATCCGTTGCGGTAAGAAGCGGCGTGCGCTTCCACAAGTTGGTGTCATTGCCCTTGGTGTCGTTAACTCGCTCCCAGCCGCAGTTGGGCGGAATGAGCTTAAGCGAAATAGCTTCATCGAGTTGTTGTCGCGTTCGCTCGCAGGGCTTAAACACTGCAAAGGAGCCGCACATCTCGTAGCAAGCCATGAGTAACTGGCTGCGTGAGACCTGCGTGGCAAGGCTGAGCAGCGTGAACTCCGGTGAAGTGACATCAAACCCATGCTCAGTCTGCCTAAACGACCCAGGAGGCGGCTCTTGGGTCAGGAGGTGCGATTTAAACAGGCTTCGCGACCCGGATTGTGCCCGAGTGAATACAAGCCTGTGAAGCGGTGTGTGAAGCAGGTCTTTTACAACTGCATGACTTCCGAGGCCGCAACATCTGCGATCCATATTGCCAAGGCTAATGGCGGGGTAAAGGCCTAATACCTGCGGCGGGATACGGTGATAGTAAAAAGCGGATTGACCGCATAGCGTCAGGTCCATGATATCCTCCTGGTCGAAATGTGCTTTTGGACCGTGCGATGCCAGCGTCAATCCGGAAGTATGCGGCAAAATCTGAATCCTATGAGCAGACCTGGCTTTTAAGGCCAGTTTATCAGGCATTTTGTTGCGAAAAAACAGGGCGTGCTCGGGGGTCTCAGAATTTGCCGCATACTTCCGAAAACCAGGTCGATCTGGCTCCTGCTAAAACGATTTAGCAGCGTCGGGTAAGGTGTGGTTTCGCCATCGGGCGAACATTTCCGCAGCAAGAAAGTTCATTTTTAGGGCTTGGAGGGGCGATTTGGACTCATTTGGTAAAGAAATGAGTGCGTGTCATGCTGTGCAGTGGGCACTGGCACAGAAAAAGGGCCCGGAAGGCGAAGCCTTCCGGGCCCTTTGCAATGCAGTGTGCTTGCAAGTGTGATTTAGTGCACCTGAGCGACGTAAGCGACGTTGGTCGAGGAGACCTTGTCCTCGAGCTGGACGCTCATGCGGGGATCGCCGGCGGTGGCGACGGTCAAATCGCCGGCCTCGACGTAGCCGAGCTCCTTAGCGGTCTCGATCGCCTTGACGATCGTGCCGTTGACGGTGCCCTGGGTAATCTCGGCCTGATGCGGGATAACGCCCCAGTACATGATCATCTGCTGGACGGCCCACTCGTGGCGGGAGAACGCGCAGATCGGCATGTTGGGACGGAAGTGCGAGATCAGGCGAGCGGTACGACCGGTGGTCGTCGGCACGGTGATGCACTTGGCGCCAACGGTGGTAGCCATGTTCACAGCGGACATACCCACAACGTTGTTGACGACGCGGGTGCCGTGAGCATCGGCCGGAACCTCGAGCGGAGCGTGGGCCGGGAGGTACTTCTCGGCCTCGAGAGCAATGCTGGCCTGCATCTTGACGGCCTCGACCGGGTACTTACCGGCAGCGGACTCGCCAGAGAGCATAACGGCGTCGGTGCCGTCGTAGATGGCGTTAGCAACGTCGGCAACCTCGGCGCGCGTCGGGCGCGGGTTCTGCTGCATGGAGTCGAGCATCTGCGTAGCAGTGATGACGGGCTTGTAGGCCGCGTTGCACTTGGCGATGATCTCCTTCTGGATGTGCGGAACGAGCTCGGGCTTGATCTCGATACCCAGGTCGCCACGGGCGACCATGATGCCGTCGGAAGCCTCGAGGATCTCGTCGAAGTTCTCGACGCCCAGGGCGCACTCGATCTTCGGGAAGATCGTCACGTGCTCGCCACCGTTCTCGCGGCAAAGCTTGCGGATGCCGCGGACGGACTCGCCGTCACGGATGAAGGAAGCGGCGATGTAGTCGATGTTCTCGGTCAGGCCAAAGAGGATGTCCTGACGATCGCGCTCGGTGATGGCGGGCAGCGAGATGTTGACGTTGGGCATGTTGACGCCCTTGCGCTCGCCGATCAGGCCGTCGTTCTTAACGACGCAGGTCATGTCCTGGCCGCTGACGGACTCGACCTCGAGGGCAACCAGGCCGTCATCGATCAGGATGAGGGAGCCCTTCTCGACCTCGGAAGGCAGAGCCAGGTAGTCGAGGGAGATGTGCTCAGCGGTGCCGTGGAAATCCTCGGACGTGGGCTGAGCGGTGACGACGATCTTATCGCCGGTCTTGACGGCAACCTTCTTGCCGTCGACCAGAAGGCCGGTGCGGACTTCGGGGCCCTTGGTGTCGAGCAGGATGCCGACGGGCAGACCGAGCTCCTTGGAAATACGACGGACGCGCTCGATGCGACCGTGGTGCTCGTCGTAGGATCCGTGCGAGAAGTTAAAACGGGCGACGTTCATGCCCGCCTTGATCATCTCGCGGATGGTCTCGTCGCTATCGCAGGCGGGACCCATGGTGCATACAATCTTGGTGCGCTTGTACATTCAGACCTCCATCTGACATCGTCTTGCGCTGATAGATAAACCATAAGAAATAAAACCGAAATGATTATAACGAAATGCCGACCGAATACCCCAAAAAATCGACCGTATGCCGAAATGGAAGTTCATTTTTTGCGAGAAAAACGGTATATGAAAAATCTTTACCAACCGCTCTAACCGCTGCTATCTGGGCGATATTTCAGTTTGACGATGTGCCGAAGAAAAAACGTTTTACCAATGTTGAGCATCACACGGTCTGCACCGTTGCGTGCGGACCATATTTCCAAACCGATTGTTTTGGCTAGACGCGTCGCTTTGGGGTACCATAGCTCCACTATCAACTGCCGCTCAGCACGGCAGCCTTGATGAGCCCTTGCCCTTCTCCTGGGAATTATGATCGGGCATCAATCTGCTGAGTGGCCCGAATCCCAGGAGGGGACTCTATATGCAAAAGGAATACCTGTCCGCCGCGGCGGAGGTGCTCAGCGACCAAGGTGTCGATGAGAACCTCGGCCTGAGCAACGGCGAGGCGTCTTCGCGCCTCGCCAAGACAGGCCCTAACAAGCTCGAGGAAGCCGAGAAGACGCCGCTGTGGAAGCGTTTCTTTGAGCAGATGGCCGACCCCATGGTCATCATGCTGATCGTTGCCGCCGTCATCAGTGCGCTCACGGGCATGGTCAAGGGCGAGCCCGACTTTGCCGATGTTGCCATCATCATGTTCGTCGTTATTGTCAACTCGGTGCTGGGCGTGGTCCAGGAAGCCAAGAGCGAGGAGGCCCTCGAGGCCCTGCAGGAGATGAGTGCGGCGCAGTCCAAGGTGCTGCGCGACGGCAAGCTCGTGCACCTGCCGAGCGCCGAGCTCGTGCCCGGTGACGTGATCATGCTCGAGGCGGGCGACTCCGTCCCGGCCGACTGCCGCGTGCTCGAGAGCGCCACAATGAAGATCGAGGAGGCCGCCCTTACCGGCGAGTCCGTGCCCGTCGAGAAGCATGCCAACGTGATCGAGCTCGCCGCCGGCACCGACGACGTGCCGCTCGGCGACCGCAAGAACATGTGCTACATGGGTTCCACCGTGGTATACGGCCGCGGCCGCGCCGTCGTGGTCGGCACCGGCATGAACACCGAGATGGGCAAGATCGCCGGCGCCCTGGCCGAGGCCAAGGAAGAGCTCACGCCGCTGCAGGTGAAGCTCGCCGAGCTCAGCCGCATCCTCACCATCATGGTTATCGTCATCTGCGTCGTCATCTTTGGCGTTGATATCATCCGCCACGGCGTGGGCAACGTTCTTACCGACCCGACCGCCCTGCTCGATACCTTTATGGTCGCCGTCTCGCTCGCCGTCGCTGCCATCCCCGAGGGCCTGGTCGCCGTCGTGACCATCGTGCTATCGCTTGGCGTGACCAAGATGGCTAAGCGCCAGGCAATCATCCGCAAGCTCTCTGCCGTCGAGACTCTCGGCTGCACGCAGACCATCTGCTCCGACAAGACCGGTACCCTTACCCAAAACAAGATGACCGTCGTCAAGCACGAGCTCGCTGCGCCTAAGGAGAAGTTCCTGGCCGGTATGGCCCTTTGCTCCGATGCCCAGTGGGACGAGGAGCTGGGCGAGGCCGTGGGCGAGCCGACCGAGTGCGCGCTCGTCAACGACGCCGGCAAGGCTGGCCTCACCGGCCTGACTGCCGAGCATCCGCGCGTGGGCGAGGCCCCGTTCGACTCGGGCCGCAAGATGATGTCCGTGATCGTCGAGACGCTGGATGGCGAGTACGAGCAGTACACCAAGGGCGCGCCCGACGTGGTGATCGGCCTGTGCACCCATATTTACGAGGGCGAAAAGGTCGTCCCGCTGACCGAGGAGCGTCGCGCCGAGCTTGTGGCCGCCAACAAGGCCATGGCCGACGAGGCTCTGCGCGTGCTGGCGCTGGCAAGCCGCACCTACACCGAGGTCCCGAGCGACTGCAGCCCCGCTGCGCTCGAGCACGACCTGGTCTTCTGCGGCCTGTCCGGCATGATTGACCCTGTCCGCCCCGAGGTCGCCGAAGCCATCCGCGAGGCCCACGACGCTGGCATTCGCACCGTCATGATCACGGGCGACCACATCGACACCGCCGTGGCCATCGCCAAGCAGCTGGGTATCGTCGCCGATCGCGGCCAAGCCATCACCGGTGCCGACCTCGATCGCATGAGCGACGAGGAGCTCGACGCGCACATCGAGGACTACGGCGTGTACGCCCGTGTCCAGCCCGAGCACAAGACCCGCATCGTCGAGGCTTGGAAGTCGCGCGACCAGATTGTGGCCATGACGGGCGACGGCGTCAACGACGCCCCGTCCATCAAGCGCGCCGACATTGGCGTTGGCATGGGCATCACCGGTACCGACGTCACCAAGAACGTTGCCGACATGGTGCTCGCCGACGATAACTTCGCCACCATCATCGGTGCCTGCGAAGAGGGCCGTCGCATCTACGACAACATCCGCAAGGTCATCCAGTTCCTGCTTTCGGCTAACCTTGCCGAGGTGTTCTCGGTGTTTATCGCCACGCTCATCGGCTTTACTATCTTCCAGCCGGTGCAGCTGCTGTGGGTGAACCTGGTCACCGACTGCTTCCCCGCGCTCGCGTTGGGCATGGAGGATGCCGAGGGCGATATCATGAAGCGAAAGCCGCGCAACGCCAAGGACGGCGTCTTTGCCGGCAATATGGGCCTGGACTGTGTGGTCCAGGGCCTAATCATCACCGTGCTGGTGCTGGCGAGCTTCTTTGTGGGCGTGTACTTTGACATGGGCTACATCCACATCGCCGATATGATCGCCGGCAATGCCGACGAGGAAGGCGTGATGATGGCGTTCATCACGCTCAACATGGTCGAGATTTTCCACTGCTTCAATATGCGCAGCCGTCGTGCGTCGCTGTTCACCATGAAGAAGCAGAACAAGTGGCTGTGGGCTTCCGCCGCGCTGGCGCTGGTGCTGACGGTGATCGTAACCGTGCAGCCGACGCTTGCCGAGATGTTCTTTGGCCCCGTGACGCTTGAGCTCAAGGGCGTTGTCGCTGCCCTGGGCCTGGCCTTCCTGATCATCCCGCTGATGGAGATCTACAAGGCGATCATGCGCGCGGTCGAGAAGGAGTAGGTCGAAAGGCCATCCTTCCCACCGGCCCGACCGCCTGCGGGGTTTCTTCCTCGCTGGTCCTCGCGCTTCGCGCTGCGGGATCGCTCGGAAGAAACCCCTCCCGGCGGGCGGGCCTTCGGATAACCTCTCGGGACCATTGGCTGAGGGAAAGTTTGTGAGCTGGTCGGGCTTTGCCCGGCCAGCTCTTTTTGATTTAAAATACCTGCTCAGTTGTGTGGTTTTGTGCTGGGAGGCATCTGTGGGCAAGGCTAAGGCTAAGGCGAAGAAAAAGACGACGGGGGCGCGGGCTAAGCGCGATCGTCGTCGGAAGCTCGCGACCGAGGCTCCCGCATCTGCTGAGGAGCTGCTGGCAAGCGTGCCGGGACTCGACGCGCTGCAGGATGTTCCGGCGTTTGATGACCTGCCGGTCGATGAAGCCCAGCAGGCTGCCTTTGATGATTTCTGCGCACATGCCGAGGAGCCCGAGCAGATGCAGCTTGGCGCCGTGGTGCGCTTGGATCGTGGGTTTCCGCTGGTGGCGACTGCCGACGATACCTTCCGCGCCGAGCATGCCGTGGGATTTGCCAAGTCGCGCGGTGGGGACGAGGTCCTGCTGCCTGCCGTGGGCGATCGTGTGGCGGTGCGCCGCGCTCCCGGGCACGATATGGGCGTGATTGAATGCGTGCTGCCGCGCCGTACGAGCTTTGAGCGTTGGCGCGGCCGTGCCCGCGGAGAGCGCCAGGTGCTCTGCTCCAACGTGGATAGCGTGCTAATCGTGCAGGCGCTCGGTGCCGGCGAGGTGCTGCTCGACCGCGTGGCGCGCTCGCTGGTATTGGCGCTCGACTGCGATGCCGAACCGGTGGTGGTACTCACCAAAGCTGACCGTTGCGATGCCGAGGAGCTCGAGCGCGATCTGGACCGCGTGCGCCGCCTGGTGGGTCCGGACGTGCGCGTGATCGTGACGTCCTCTGCCGAGGGCCGCGGCCTGGACGAGGTCCGTGCCTGCGTGCCTGTCGGGAGCTGCGCCATGATTCTGGGCGAGTCGGGTGCCGGCAAGTCGACGCTGCTCAATGCACTGCTGGGCCACGATACGTTGGCGACCGGCGGTGTGCGCGAACGCGACGACCAGGGCCGTCACACTACCGTCGCGCGCGTGATGGTGGCGCTGCCGGGCGACGCCGGCGTGATCGCCGATGCCCCGGGTCTGCGCAGTTTGCCGCTCGTGGGACATGAGCGGGGTCTGGCGCGCGCCTTCCCCGAGATTGTCGAGGCATCGCGTGCGTGCCGGTTTGGCGATTGCACGCATGTCCATGAGCCGGGTTGCGCCGTTCGCGAGGCCGAGGACGCCGGGCAGATCGATAGCCTGCGTCTGGAAACGTTCCAAAACCTGGCGTCATCCATGCGCGTGAGTGCTCAAATGCTCGATCCCGATGTCCATCTGTAATTGATTTTTCCTATGACAGCCGTTTCCCAACTGTTCGGGAGACGGCTTTTTGCTGCGGAAAAGCCTCGAAACATGCAGTTTGCTGACGTGCTGACCAAAACCTTGCCACGAGCTTGACGGGCTGGTCAGCTTTTGGTCAGCGATTGGTTTGACATCGAAAACCAAGATCGCGATTGCGCCGCTTTGCGCTCTGACCGCCCAGACAATGGTGGTACGGGCATTCGCCCGGCACTGCCATGAGAGGAGCGGCCGTGAACAAGAGCAAGCGCATCGCCATCAGTCTGGTCGCGGGCGTGCTCGCTGCGCTGCTCTGCATGGCTTACGGCTCGTCGATCCGCTCACGAGCCGAACAGGTCCAGGCTGAGACCTTGGCCAAGTACGGTGGCGATCACGTCGAGGTATGCGTCGCGGCGCGCGATATCGATGTGGGCGAGACCCTCGATGAGACCAATGTCATAACCCAGGAATGGCTGACGAGCCTGCTGCCGCGTGACGCGGCGACCGAGCTGCGCCAGGTGCGCGGCGACGTGACGACTTCGCGTATTCCCAAAAACGCCGTGATCTGCAATGTCTACACCAAGGCCGAGAGCCGCAAGCTCGAGGTGCCTAAGGGCAAGGTCGCCGTTTCGGTGGCGGTCGATGCCGAGCACTCGGTCGGCGGTGCTACGGGCGTGGGCAGCTACGTGGATGTGTATGTGCAAAAAGACAGCGTGACCGATCGGCTGTGCGGCGCGTACGTGATCGATACCAGTGAGGATTCCGGTGCCACGCGCGAGGGCAAGATCGAATGGGTGACGCTGGCGGCTGACCCCGAAGACGTCAAGGAACTGCTGGGAGCCTCGGGCAAGGGAACGGTCAGCTTGACGATTCCCGCCACGGCGCGCGGCAAAAAGAGCGGAGGCGACGAGTGATGAAGGCGATCTGGCTTGCGTGCTGCGCGTGCGGCGATTACGGGCTGTTGCAGCGGGAAGTCGAGGGCCGTGATGCGGGTGCACAGGTGCTTCGCGTGGGTGACCTGGACGGGCTGGTTTCCATGGCGCGGGCGTTTCCGTCGCGCCGCGGGGCTGCCATCATCGCGGCGTCTCTGTTTGATACCGAAGATGTGCGCAAGACTGTTGCGCGCCTGACGGCCGAAGGCCGCGTGAGTCGCGTGGTCGTGTTGATAGAAGCGCTCGATCCGTCGGATATCGAGGGGCTGTTTCGCGCGGGGGCGACCGAGGTCATCGCTGCACACAGTATATGCGGCAACGGGCGCGCGGGCGAGGGAGCGGTTGATTCCGATCGGCGCATGACGATTGAGCCCGATGCTTTTGTTGATAGGGAACCCGGGGCGCCTCGCGCTACAAGAGGCCCGCGTGTTGATGATTATGGAAAAGCGGAAGCCGAGCATGGTCGGCGCCCCCGGAACCCCCTTGTATACGATGACGCTGGAGGGCCGGCGCAGCATGCTGGCGACTCCCCGGCAGTAGATATGGGATACGTGCACGGCGTGAATCTGGCGGATGAACTCGACGAAGTTGAGGGCCTTGCCGGGTGCGGCGAGTTGTCGCTGATGCAGCATGAGCAGATTGCGCAGAACGAGCCTGCCTCGCAGACCGAACAAGCAGCCATGCCGGCTTGGACGCAGCACGTGGTTGCGGCGGGGGAGACGGGGACGCTGTCACCGACGCCCGCCCCGCCGCCTCCGATGCCGCCGGCAGACGCTACCGCTCCGCCGCATCGAGCTCCAGTCATCTGCGCTATTTCGGGTTCGGGCGGTTGCGGCAAGTCGACGATCGTTGCCACCATGGCACACACATCGTCGCTGTTGGGCTTGCGTGCCGCCGTGCTCGACCTGGACCTGATGTTTGGAAACCTTTACGACTTGTTAGGCGTCGATGCTCCGCGCGATATGGCGGCACTTATCGAGCCGTCGGCGGCGGGCATGCTCATCGAGCTGGATATCGTAGCCGCTTCGATGCGCGTGGCGCCGGGCGTTACGCTCTGGGGTCCCGTCGCGGCGCCCGAGCAAGCCGAGCTCATGGCACGTCCGGTGGAGCTACTGCTTGATGTTCTGCGTCGCGAATCCGACGTGGTCTTTATCGATACCTCGGTCTTTTGGGGCGACGCCGTGGCGGCTGCGGTGGCGGCGAGCGACCGTTGCCTGGTCGTTGGCGATGCGGCGGTGTCGTCCGCGGCATCGGCATCGCGCGTCATTGAACTGGCAGGTCGAGTAGGTGTGCCGCGCACGCGCATGAGCGCCGTGTTCAACCGGTTCGGTGCGCGCGGGGCAGACGAGGACGTCGCCATGCGCTTTGAGATTGCCTGTGCGTTAAGCTCCAAGATTCGTATCGCCGATGGCGGGCAGGATCTCGCCGCGCTCATGGCGTTTGGGCGCGCTGACGAGGCAGTGGGGCAGACCAGCGCTTTTGCGACTAGCGTGCGCGAGGCCACGCGCGAGATGCTCGTGGAACTGGGGTGCGCCGTCGGCCCTTGGAGCGATATGGTCGCCGACCGTGCAACGCGCACCGAACGCCCGCGTATCCGCCTTCCCTGGTCGCGCGAGGGTGATCAGCGATGAGCCTGCAAACGAGGATTAAGGCTGCCGGCGCTGCGGCGGCGGCAGCGCCTGTAGATGTGGGGCGTCGCCGCGCCGTGAAACGACGCACCAAGCGCGCCGTGATGGACCGCATGGGTTACGACGAAGTGGCGCGTATCAGCGCCTATATCGACCCGGCACTTGCCCGCTCGGAATTGCGTCCTGCGGTGGAGGCGGCGCTCAATGTTGAGGAGCCGACCGATCTCGCGACGCCCGAGCGCGAGACCATCATCGACGAGATTTTGGATGACGTGGTGGGCTTGGGGCCGTTGCAGCCGCTCATCGAGGACGACACCGTTACCGAGATCATGATCAACGGCTGCCGCTCGGCTTTCTTTGAACGCGGCGGCGTCTTGTACCCCATCGAGCATGCGTTTGAGGATGATGAGCAGATCCGTGTGCTTATCGACCGCATTATCTCGCCACTTGGCCGCCGTATCGACGAGCGCAGCCCCATCGTCAACGCCCGCCTCAAAACGGGCTATCGCGTCAACGCGGTGATTCCGCCTGTGGCGATTGACGGACCGATTCTCACCATCCGAAAGTTCTCGGACCGTATCTGCTCGCTGGACGAGCTCGTGGGGTTGGGATCGCTGCCGCTTTGGTATGCGCAGCTGCTGTCGTGTGCGGTGTCGCTGCGACAGGACCTGGCGGTTGCGGGAGGCACGGGATCTGGTAAGACCACCCTGCTCAACGCGTTGTCATGTGAGATTTCCACCGGCGAGCGCATCGTGACGATCGAGGACTCTGCCGAGCTCAAGTTTGCGCATCATCCGCACGTGGTGCGCCTAGAGGCGCGCGAGGCTTCAATTGAAGGCGAGGGCGCGGTGACGATCCGCGACCTGGTGACTAATGCCCTGCGCATGCGCCCCGACCGCATCGTGGTGGGCGAGGTGCGCGGTGCCGAGTGCTGCGACATGTTGCAGGCCATGAACACGGGCCACGACGGGTCGCTCACCACGCTTCATGCGGGTTCAGAACAGGAGACCGTGGTGCGTCTGACGTTGCTTGCACGTTATGGCATCGATCTGCCGAGCGAGCTCATCGAGGAGCAGATTGCCATGGCACTCGACGGTATCGTGATGTCCGAGCGCCACGCCGATGGCAGGCGCTTCGTCTCCTCGTATTCGGGGGTGCGACGCGCCGCATCGGGCGGCGTAGAGCTCGAGCGCTATGTGACGTTCGATGCCGCCGAGCGCACCTGGACGCTTGACCGCGAGCCGCCGTTTATCGCAGAAGGCCTGCGGTCGGGGACGCTCACACAAGAGGAGGTGGACGAATGGAGATCACTGTGCCCCTCGTCGTAGGGGGCTTGGCAGGGCTTTCTGTCGCGACGGCGTGCGGGGCGGAACCTCGTGTGCCGCAGGTACCGCCGGCGGAGCTGGCACGTCAGGCGCTCGAGACGGTGGCAGAGAAGCTGCCGCGTGAGCTGGTGGAAAACGATCTGCTGAAAAAGATCGCCCGTTCGTGGGCATCGCTGGCTCCGGCGCATCGCCTTGGCCTCGTGATCGAAGATGCTTCGGGACGTTTGGCGTTTCTGCTGCTATCGAGCGGTGTCTGCTGCGTTTTACTAACGATGGTGTCGTTATCGCCCCTCGGATTTGCCTTGGGACTTGTTGCTCCGTTTGCCGTTGGTGCCGCTCGGGATGGCTTTGAGAGCCGGCGCGAGCAACACGATGCAGAAGAGGCAATGCCCGAGGCGTTTACCGCACTTTCCATGTCGCTTGCCTCGGGACATTCGCTGGCCCAGGGCATGCGCTTTGTGGGCGCTCATGCGCAAGAGCCAGTGCATACCGAGTTTTTGCGGGTGGCGGCGGCGATCGATTGCGGCATCTCGGCGACCGACGCGCTCGATGACTTGCTCGTGCGTATCGACGCCCCCGGTCTTTCGCTTGTGACCTTGGCGCTTAAGGTGTCTCAGCGCACCGGCGCTCCGCTTGCCGACTTACTGTCCGAGGCGTCGAGCATGGTGGGGGAGCGCATTGAGCTCAAGCGCCGCCTGGATGTTAAGACGTCGCAGGCTCGCATGTCTGCGCATATGGTCGCGGCGATGCCGGCGGGCATGTGCGCGGTGTTGGCGCTGCTTTCGGCAGATTTTCGTCGCGGTCTTGCGACGCCTGCCGGCGCGGGCGCTGTGGTGCTGGGTCTTGCCCTCAACGCCGTTGCCCTGGTGGTTATCCGGCGCATTATGCGGGTGGAGCTATGAGCGCCCCGGTTGCAGTTGCGGCTTGCCTGTGCGCCCTGAGTGTATTTGTCGCGACGGGTTTGGATCGGGCGGATGCACGCAAGATCGCAGGGGCCTGCAAGCGCGAGGCGGTGCTGGTCGCTGCCGCGGGTCGCTCGGTGGTCGATGCTCTGACCGCGCGAGTGAAGGGCGCGGTTGGAGCGGGCGGCCCGGCGCGAGTGTCGCTCGGCGAAGTGTCCGAGATGATCGATGTTGTGCGCTTGGGTCTTTCGGCCGGTCTTTCGTTTGATGCGGCGCTTGAGATTTTCTGCGCCAACCGCCGGTCAGTGCTGGCTCTTCGCCTTGAGCGCGCCTGCATGGCGTGGCAGGTGGGCGTGGGCACGCGTGAGGACGAGTTGTTGGCCGCCGCGCGCGACCTGGACGTGCGAGCGCTCGAGACCTTTGCCATCACGGTGGGGCAGGCGCTCGCCCTGGGTGCCCCACTTGCCGAGACGCTGGCCGCTCAAAGTCGCGAGATCCGTGCGGCTCATCGCGCCGCGGTCGAGCGCGAGATCGAGCGTGCACCCGTCAAGCTGCTGATTCCCACCGGCACGCTCATCTTGCCGGCGTTGCTTCTGTCCATATTGGGCCCGCTGCTGGGAGCAGGCGGGATGATGTAGGGAGGAATACATGAACACGATGACTGACGCTGCTGGCAAGGTCCAGGGCTGGGCGTTTTGCCGGGCGGCACATGTTCGTCAGCGCGCCAAGGAACTATTGCAGGAGGAGAGTGCACAGGGTACCACCGAGTATGCCATCTTGGTCGGCGTGCTCGTGGTGATCGCGATTATCGCCATCGTCGCATTTAAGGGCAAGGTCCAAGATCTATGGAACGCTATCAGCGAGGGCATCAACAGCCTGTAGAGGGCGAGCGCCCCATCGGGGTGCTGCTGGTGTTTGCTTGCCTGACCGTGGCGATAGCGGCGGTGCTTTGGGGGCTTAACGCCGCGCGGCAGCAGCGTCCTGGGACCGCCTCCGATTTGGGCTCAGATTCGGCGGTGGCGTCTCAAAAAGATGAGATGCGAGATGCGGACGATTCGGATGTCGCTGTCACGGCGCAAACCTTTCTGCGGACGCTCGACAAGCGGTCTGGCACTGCGACGGATTCGCCTGAGGGCAACGCGATTGCGGTCCGGCTTGCATGGTCCGAGGACCGACCGATGAGCGAAGCGGCGGCGGATATGCTGCGTGCCTATCGCGAGGTACCCACGGCGCAACTTGCTCTGAGCGGCTATCTCGACATCAAGGGAAACGTGTGGGGCGCCATCGTGCGCGACGAACGCGGCTGGGTCGATATGGTGACAATTGCCGCGGATGCTGGCGATGCTTCGTGTCGTCTGCGCGCCGTGCGCCTGAGCCCGCAGGCAACGGACTCAAAGGAGGGATCGTGAAATGCATGATGTCCTGCGTGAGGAATCTGCCCAGGCGACGGTCGAATACGCCATCGTCACGGTGGCGCTGTTATCGATCGTGCTGGCGATCGCGGGACTTTGGCGTGCCGGCACCGATGGGCGCTTGGCGGCGCTGGTTGAGCGGGCGGCATCCCATGGCGTTGCCTCGACGTCGGTTATCGACGCCGCTGCGGCCGCTAAGGACATCGCGTTGTATTGATGCCGCGCGCGAGGACCGGGCGCAGTCTACGGTCGAGGCCGCTTTTTTGCTGCCGACGTTTCTGACACTCATCCTTCTCGCGCTGCAACCGGTGTGCCTGCTCTATACGCGCGCGGTCATGGAGTCTGCCGCCGCCGAGACCGCGCGGCTCATGACCACGACGACGGCGGAGGACGACGATCTTAAGGAGTTCACCCGCCGCCGACTTGCCGCAGTGCCCAACGTTTCGATCTTTCATGCCGGCGGGCCGTTGTCGTGGGATATCGAGCTTGGCCGGGCCGGTGCGGGTGGCGTCTCGTCCGTGTCCGTTTCCGGCGAGGTCAAGCCGTTGCCTGTGATCGGTGCGTTTGCGCAGGCTATGGGTGGTACCGCCGAGGGCGGCTACGTTGAGCTCAAGGTCGATGTCTCGTATCAATCGCGTCCCGAATGGCTGGAGGGAGATTATGATTCGTGGATTGCTGCATGGGATTAGGCGCTGCCTGTTGCGGGTGACGCAAGGGTTTGCGGCCTGCCGTCGACCAGGCGCTCTCCGCAAACGAGGCGGCTTTATGGGTCGAGCCGGTGTCGATCTGTTTATCGAAGACGGCGCCTATACCACGCTTTCTTCTGCCGTGGTCATCCTAGTGGTGCTCACATTGTTGTTTTCGTCGACCGCGGCGATATGGAGCATGTCGCGTGCCGGGGATACTCAGGTGGCGGCTGATAGTGGCGCGCTGGCGGGTGCCAACGTAGTGTCGTCCTATCACACGGCTGCCACGGTGGTTGATGCGAGCATCTTGAGTCTGGGGCTGGCGGGGTTTGCCACGATCGGGACGGGCCTGGTCGCCATCCTCATCCCGGGTGCCGAGCCGGTTGCCGGCAATATGGTCGACACCGGGATTGAGATCATTAAAACGCGCAACAAGTTTGCCAAAAGCGCATCGGAAGGCTTACAGAAAATCGAGACGGCTCTGCCGTATCTGATCGCCGCGCGTGCCACGCAGGCGGTGTCGGCGCAGGATACCGATAGTGTGACCTATACCGGTACGGCGCTTGCCGTGCCCAGGACATCCGAGTCTGACTTCGCTGCGCTCGAGGGGTCCGAGATCTCGACCGATGCCATTAAAGACACATCAGATGATTTAGAGTGTGCGGCCGAGGAGCTGCGGAAGGCTTCTGAGGACACGGCGAAGGCTAAAGAGCGTGCTTGGCTGGCGGATTGTGGTGGGTCTGACAAGGGCTCGGTCGGCAGCTGTTCTTGCATGTGGGAGCGTGCGAAAAGCCTAACGGATCTCTCCGGTGTTCAAAATCCGCATTACTCATCGAGCGTTACGTGGGAGCCCCAAGTTGCCCTTGATCGCGCGAAGGACTACTACCATTGGCGTCTGACAAATGAGAAGCCCCACGGCTCGAGTGTCGAGATGAAGGCAGAGTCTGCGGCGCGTAAGGCGTTTTATACCTATGCGAGCGCGGAGGTCGATCGGGCGCATATAACCGAGAACGGAGACAGGGTTTCCTCCTATATTCCGCTGCTGCCGCGCAACTCTGATGAGGTTCGGGCGACGGAACTCTATACCGATGCGGTGTGGCCGACTAGCGTGAACGATGACAAGGCGTATCTGCATTACGGGACGACCTGCCCTAACTATAAGAAAGGGACGCCGAGCGGATTTGCTTCGGTTGCCGATTACGATGGACAGGATAAATGCAGCAAATGCCATTTTGGCGTTTTGTCGCTTGGTGCTGTTGCGGCGCCTTCAACCTCTATCGAAAACGGCTTCGAATATCACTTCGACGAGTTCAAAAAGGCCTTGGAGGAATACGTCAAATGTCGGAACAAAGAGCTTGAGCTCATGCGTCAGACCGAGGATGAGGCCGACCGTGCGAGCAATGCGTTTGACCAGGCCATTAAAGCGCTTTCGGGCGAGCGTCCGCGTATCGCTCCGCCCGGTCGCAACGGCGTGGTTGCCTTTGCGGTTTCGGGTGCCATCTCGAGCCCCGATGAGCTCAACTCTTCGTTTAACACGGCAGTCAGGCTTGGCGATCGCGGTGCCATCTCTGCCGCGGTGCTGGCGCCCGATGAGGCGACGGCGCAAAACAACGTGCTTTCGCGATTTTTCTCGACATTGAAGGAACGCTCGGGTGGCGTTGCCGGCGTACTCGATGGCGTCATGGATGTCTGGGGACGGCTGCTTGTGGGATACGGAGACATCCAAGGTTCGGCCGACGAACTTATGGACGAGATGATTAAAGGCCTAGGAGGGGGCAGCGGCGCGTTGGGCTCCATCGCATCGTGGCTCGGCGATACCGTTTCGGCGTCCGTGGCGGCGCTGGGTTTGGAACCGTGCGACTTGCGCCTGCGAAAGCCGGTGCTGACTGATTCCGCCAACGTCATTAAGAGCCCGGGGTCTGACATTGCTGGTCTCTCTCAAGCGCAAGACAAACTGCGAAGTATTCCGTTGGGCGTGACCGATCCCAAGGCGCTTTGCGAGGCGTTGGAATATCAAGTCGAACGCACCATCAGCGGTACGGTGTTCACGCTTGCGGAGATTCCTCTGCCCGGCGGCGGCTCCATCCCGCTCACCGTCGATGTCGCCACGCTGGTTGGCGCTCTGGGCGGTGGGTCGTAATGAGTATCCGCATGCGTCTGCGCGAGGAGCGCGCCCAAGCGACGGTGGAGATAGCAGTGGTTACGCCCGTTTTGCTGGTGCTGGCACTCATCGTATACAACGTCATGATCTATGCCAGCGCTGTCGCGCGCTTCGACCGCGTGGTGCCCGACATCGTGTTGGCGCACGCCGTGGCGCCGAGCGGGGAGGGCGACGAAAGCTCTGTCGATGCCTCGGCGACGGTCCGGACTCAAATTCTGAATGCCATGGAAGGCTATGACTTGCAGATCGAAGTGTCGAGCGAGCAAGGCGCGGAGGCATCGGATGGTGGCCTGCTCTCCCTATCCGGTACGTTTAGGACCTACACCTGCACCATGCACTATGAGCCGTGGCCGACTTCTCTCAGCATCGCTGGCGTTCCGCTGGGGGCGCCGACAACGTTGTCGCACGAGCGCGCGGTGACGGTCGATCCATGGCGTCCGGGGGTGGTCATGTGACCGCGGTCTCGTCCTACATCGCCTACGCGCGGGCACTCAATAGGCTGGGCTGGACGCCGGCCGAGTTTGCGGTGGCGGAGTCGTTTGCCGTGCGCCTGCGCGGCATGCTGGGACGGTGTCCGGTTGCCGCCAACGGTCTGCCGCTCGTCATGGCATTTCCACGCTGCTCTTCGGTCCATACGTGTTTTATGGCCTATCCCATCGATATCGCCTTTATCGATGCACGTGGCTATGTCCTCGTATGCTACGAAAACGTACGTCCCTGGCGTATGTGCTCCTGCCCCGGCGCCTGGGCCGTACTAGAGCGTCCTTCAATCATTGTTTCGACCCCTGCTCTCCAACGCGTGCCGGCTTAAGAATTGGCGACAGCGGACTTTCGTCATACGAAATTGGGTAAGATGGAGGAGAAGATGCATGGATGTTGAGATCCATCCCAACGCTAAAAAGCACCTGACGGAAAAGCAGGTGCTTAGCGCTTGGCTTGCGGTTACTGAGTGCATTCGTCGCGAGCCGAAGGACGAGCCGCCGAGATGGCTTGCGATTGGATGGCTCCCAGACGGACGAAGCGTGGAGCTTGTCGCGGTCGAGCTTGTCCGTGGGGGCTTATCATTCATGCCTTGTCTCCAGTCCAGAAGAAATTTTGGCAGGAGATTGAACGGGCTCGGCAAAGGGGTCGATGATGGGCAAGACGTATACGGCCGCTAATGGTCAGGTTGTAACGGATGAAATGATTGACGCGTGGTGCGAGTCGTACGAGCGCGGAGAGTTTCCGGATGGCGAACACACCGTTGGTGGGATCGTGCATGGACGGCCCCCACTCTCAGGTGAGGGGACGGCAACGCTGTCGGTCAAGATTCCTCTGGGAATGAAGGAGGCCATTCGTCGACGGGCGGCTGCCGAGGGGATGACGCCAAGTGAGTTTGCCCGTGCGGCTCTGAGCGAAAAACTTCTTGCTGCCGGCTGATGCCTCTGACGTGCCGATTTAAAGAACCGAGGCTGTGCTCAAAAACTTTTTTGAAATTCTCGGTTGACCGGAACGCGTCCTTGGTTATACTAATCAAGCCTTGAAACAAGGCACACCTCAAATGGCTGGGTAGCTCAGTTGGTAGAGCAGAGGACTGAAAATCCTCGTGTCAGGGGTTCGATTCCCTTCCCCGCCACCTTGAATTGACTAGGACCTCTGCAAAGGGGTCCTTTTCTTTTATGTAGGGTTCTGCGGAAACTGCGTCCCAGAATAAGGGCTCAGAACGGGACACACTTTCCGGTGCCTGCCTCCGGCGCGCGTACACACCTCGTCGCACCATTCCGAGTCCGTCTGCTCCCAGACATTCCTCCCACTTTCGCGTCACTTTGCAGACCGTTCGGTCGCCTGTCCGCACACGCGGGTATACTCAAAACGATACTTATCCTACGCAATACGATGCGGGTTCGACCTGCATGATCCGAAGGGGGCAGTGATGGAGAGGATACTCGGCGTTAATCTCTCTGGCTGGTTTATTCCCGAGCCTTGGGTGACCCCGTCGCTGTACGCGGCGACCGGTGCATCCAACGCGGCTGAGCTACAGGAGGCCATGGGTACCGCCGCCTATAACGAGCGCATGCGCCGCCATTACGAGACGTTTGTGAGCGAGGACGATTTTCGCCGCATGGCGCAGATCGGTCTCAATGCCGTGCGTCTGCCGGTGCCCTGGTATGCCTTTGGCTCACAGGAGTCCGATGCCTCCTACATATCGGTTGTCGATTACATCGACCGCGCAATTGAGTGGGCTGCCAAGTACGACATCCGCGTGCTGCTCGATCTGGCAACCGTGCCCGGTGGCCAGGGCGATTCCAACGATTCGCCCACCACGCCGGAGGCTGTTGCCGAGTGGCATTCGTCCACCAACGGCCGTCATGTCGCACTCGACGTGCTCGAGCGCTTGGCCGATCGCTATGGCGAGGCCGAGAGCCTGCTGGGCATTGAGCTGCTGGACACGCCGCAGATGAGCGTTCGCAAGAGCCTCTTCACCATGACGGATGGCATTCCTGCTCACTACCTGCGCAATTTCTATCGCGATGCCTACGAGCTCGTCCGTTCGTATATGCCCGAGGATAAGATCGTCGTCTTCTCGTCGTCGGGGCATCCCAGCGAGTGGAAGCATTTTATGCGCGGCGCCAAGTACAAGAACGTCTACATGGACCTTCACCTGTACCATTACCGCGACGAGTATGCGCTCGACATCACGAGCCCTCGCGGGCTGACGACGGCGATTTCGCGTAACAAGCGCGAGCTTAAAGAAGCGATTTCGACTGGGTTCCCCGTGCTGGTGGGCGAATGGTCGGGCGCGGCGATCTTTGCCAACTCGTCGGTTACGCCCGAGGGCCGCAATGCCTACGAGCGCGTGTTTATCGCCAACCAGCTGGCTTCGTTTGCGCCGGCTGCCGGTTGGTTCTTCCAAACGTGGAAGACCGAGAAGCGCATTGCAGCATGGGACGCCCGCGCGGCGCTCGGTACGCTCGAGCGCGGCATGATTGAATAGGTTGATATGACGCAAAACAGCGCCCATACGGGCAAACTCTATGTGGTCGGCACGCCCATCGGCAACCTGGGTGACCTGTCCCCGCGCGTTGGCGAGGCCTTTGCCGCTGCCGATGTCATCTGCTGCGAAGACACGCGTGTGACGTCAAAGCTGCTGATGCACCTGGGCATTTCCAAGCCGCTTGTCCGTTGCGACGAGAATGTGATCGCTAGCCGCGCTGCCGGCCTGGTCGACCGTCTGCTGGCGGGGGAGACCCTCGCCTTTGCCTCGGACGCCGGCATGCCGAGCGTGTCCGATCCCGGCCAGGCGCTGATCGAGGCGGCGCGTGAGGCCGATGTGCCCGTCGAAGTTATTCCTGGGCCCTCTGCTTGCGTCACGGCGCTTGTTTCGTCCGGCATTCCCTGCGAGCATTTTTTCTTCGAGGGCTTTTTGGGCCGAAAGCACGGCGACCGTGTGCGCCGTTTGCAGCGCCTTGCCGTGGTGCCCGGCGCACTCATCTTCTACGAGTCTCCACATCGCATCGTGGCGACGCTCGAGGCCGTGGCGGAGGTCTTTCCCCAGCGTGAGGTTGCCGTCTGCCGCGAGCTCACCAAGCTGCACGAGGAGGTCTTGCGCGGGCCCGCTGACCAGCTTGCCGAGGAGCTGCGTGCTCGCGGCGAGGTAAGGGGCGAGATTGCGCTGGTCATCGCGCCGCCGAGCGAGGATGAGGAGGCCGGTATCGTGCCGGTTGGCGCCGCGGCAGCGGATCCCGACGAGGCCCTGCGCGAGGATATCCGCGCCGCGCTCGAGGAGGGGGAGCCCGCGTCTGCGGTGGCCAAGCGCCTGTCTCAGAAGTATTCGCGCCGCAAGCGCGATGTCTATGCCATAGTGCTCGATATGCAATAGATGGAGGATATCCAGCCCTTGCGCTAGAATCATCCTCTGTATGCAACGTTTTTCTGGAGGACAAACCCCATGGATCAAAGCAAGCCTTCGTTCTTTATCACGACGCCCATCTACTACGTCAACGCCGATCCGCACCTGGGCACGGCTTATTCCACCATCATCGCCGACGTTCAGGCTCGCTATCGCCGTTCCGCCGGCTATAACGTCAAGTTCCTGACCGGCATGGACGAGCACGGCGAGAAGGTCGCCGAGGCCGCAGCCAAGCATGGCATGACGCCGCAGGAGTGGACCGACAGCCAGGCTCCGCACTTCAAGGAGCTTTGGAGCAAGCTCGAGATCTCCAACGACGACTTCATCCGCACCACCGAGCCGCGCCAGCATCATGCCGTGCAGTACCTGTGGGAGCGCATGAAGGAGTCCGGCTATCTGTATAAGGGCAGCTACGACGGTTGGTATTGCGTGCCTGACGAGACCTACTTCACCGATACGCAGGTCCAGAAGGGCGACGAGGAGTACGGCAGCGTTGGCCAGCACCTGTGCCCCGACTGCCACCGTCCGCTTGAGCGCGTGCAGGAGGAGTCCTACTTCTTTAAGCTTTCCGCCTTCCAGGACAAGCTTCTCAAGCTCTATGACGAGCACCCCGACTTTGTCGAGCCTGCGTTCCGTATGAACGAGGTACGCAGCTTTGTCGAGGGCGGCCTTAACGACCTTTCCGTGAGCCGTACGAGCTTTGACTGGGGCATTCAGGTCCCGTTTGACGAGGGTCACGTGACCTACGTGTGGTTCGATGCGTTGCTCAACTATATGACGGCCGTCGGCTACGGTGTCGACACCGACGAGGCCCGTGCCGAGCTGGCCTATCGCTGGCCCGCGCAGTTCCACATCGTGGGTAAGGACATCATCCGCTTCCACTGCGTCATTTGGCCCGCGATGCTCATGGCCATCGGCGAGGCCCTGCCCGAGCACGTCTTTGCCCACGGCTTCCTGACCGTGCGCAATGCCGAGACCGGTAAGGCCGAGAAGATGTCCAAGAGCCGCGGCAACGCCATCGCTCCGCAGGATGTTATCGACATGCTGGGCGTCGAGGGCTACCGCTATTACTTTATGACCGACGTGGTCCCCGGCACCGACGGCGCCATCAGCTTCGATCGTATGGAGCAGGTCTACAACGCCGATCTGGCCAACAGCTGGGGCAACCTCATTTCGCGCTCGCTCAACATGAGCGCAAAGTACTTTGACGGCTGCGCCCCGGCTAAACCGGCGTCTGCCGACGCGTTCGATAACCCGCTGGCAAAGATCGTCGATGGTCTGGTCGAGCGCTACATGGCCAAGATGGACGTGCTCGATTACGGCGGAGCCAAGGACGAGGTCATGGAGCTCATCCACGCCGCCAACCACTACATTGAGGACTCCGAGCCTTGGGCACTTGCCAAGGACGAGGCCAAGGCTGACGAGCTGGCGTTTGTGATCTACAACCTGCTCGAGGCCATCCGCATTGCCGCTCACCTGCTGATGCCGCTCATGCCTCAGACCTCTGCTGAGGCCCTGCGCCGCCTGTCCTGTGAGGGCGAGGCCGCGAGCGACGACCTCAAGGGCATTTGCACTTGGGGCCTGCTTGCCGGCGGTCAGCCCGTCGAGAAGGGCGATCCGCTGTTCCCGCGTCTGGCGTAGAGACCGCGCGAGCGCCATATCGGCAATTTGCTGTTTAGCTGTAAGGGCATGGCCGCCACGGTCCATGCCCTTTTGTTTCAAGACGCCGCCATCATGCTAAGGAGGCAACCATGACAACTTCGCCTTTGGCAAACCCCACGGCCACCAGGGAGCTGCTGGAGGAGTTTGGCCTTGCGACCAAGCATCGCCTGGGCCAGAACTTTCTAATCGACAATCATGTGATCGAACGTATCTGCGAGCTTGCCGAGCTTGCAGGTGACGAGCGCGTACTCGAGGTGGGTCCAGGTTGCGGTACGTTGACACTTGCGTTGCTGCAGGAAGCGGCGTGCGTTACGTCCATTGAGGCCGATTCCGAGCTTGAGCCGGTGCTCGATGCCCACGCCGCCGACTATGCCAACTTCCGCTTTATCATGGGCGACGCGCTCAAGGTGACGCCGGGGCAGATTGAGCAGGCTGCGGGCGGTGAGCCGACGGTATTTGTCGCGAACTTGCCCTATAACGTGGCGGCGACGATCATTTTGCAATTTTTCCAGACGATGCCGGCGCTCAAGCGCGCCGTCGTCATGGTGCAAAAGGAGGTTGCCGATCGCATTGCCGCACTGCCGGGCAACAAGACCTATGGCGGCTATACGGCAAAGCTTGGCCTGTATGCGCAGGTAACGGGTCGCTTTGAGGTGCCGCCGCGTTGCTTTATGCCGGCGCCACACGTGGACTCGGCCGTCGTGCGTATCGACCGTGTTGACGGTGTGGTGCCCGAAGGACTCGATCGCGAATTTGTAGCCCGCGTGATTGATGCTGCATTTGCTCAGCGTCGCAAGACCATCCGCAATTCCATGAGCGCCAACGGCTTTGCCAAGGACGTGCTCGATGCCGCCTTTGAGGCTTGCGGTATCGCACCCACCACGCGCGCCGAGACGCTCGGCGTCGCCGACTTTGTGTGCCTGGCTCGGGAGCTTTCCCATGACGCTTAATGCCGAACGCGTGACGTTTACCAAGAAAAAGAAGACGGTTGCTTGTCCCGTGCCCTTGGCACCGCTTGCCGACACACATGCGCATCTGCTTTCGTTCTGGGGCAAGGATGTGCCCGAGACACTCGTGCGTGCCAAGGCGGCAGGCATCGACCTGTTGGTGACGGTCTTCGACCCCATCGCCGACAAGCGCAGCGTGACGGACTATAGCGACTGGCTGACGCGCGAAATTCTGCCGATGCAGGATATCCCGCAGATCAAGTATCTTGCCGGCGTGCATCCGTATGGCGCGCCGGACTATACCGACGACATTCACGCGCAGGTTGTTGCTGCGCTTGATGACCCTTTGTGCGCCGGTATTGGCGAAATCGGTCTGGACTACCACATGGATTACGACGACGACATCACGCCGGCGCCCCACAGCGTGCAGATTGATTGCATGGCACGTCAGCTCGAAGTCGCCGTGCGCTGCAATGTGCCGGTGGAGTTGCACCTGCGGCACGAGGACTCGGATGGGGAGCGCACCTCGCATATGGATGCGTACAACGTGCTTCGTGAGGTGGGCGTGCCCCAGGCCGGTTGTGTGCTGCACTGCTTTGGCGAGGACCGCGCCACGATGGAGCGCTTTGTGAAGCTGGGCTGCTATATCGCCTATGGTGGTGCGGCCACCTTTAAGCGCAACGACGACGTGCGCGAGGCATTTGCGGCGACCCCGCTCGACCGCATTTTGTTCGAGACGGATTGCCCGTATATGGCTCCGGAGCCCATCCGCGGTCTTGAATGCGAGCCCGCAATGATCTCCATTACGGCAAACGCGCTGGTTAACGACCGTGTCGATCGCACTGGTGAGGACGCCGAAACAATCGCGCAAGCCGCTTGGGAAAATGCCTGCAAACTTTTTCAAAAATAGTTCTTGCGTTCGCGATGGCGCTCCGTTATTCTAATTCCTGCACGCGGGCGTGGCGGAATTGGCAGACGCGTACGGTTCAGGTCCGTATGGGGGCAACCCCATGAAGGTTCAAGTCCTTTCGCCCGCACCATTGATTGAAAGAGCTCCCAGCAATGGGGGCTTTTTTGTTATGTGCCCATCGCAGGGACTTGAACCTGTGAAGGAGCGAGCGTCAAGAAAACGCGGAGCGTTTTTAGCGAGCTGGCGAGTCCGCCGGCAGGCGGGCGAAGCCGGTGCGGATCCGCGAAGCGGATACGCGGACGTCCTTTCGCCCGCACCATGGATTGAAAGAGCTCCCAGCAATGGGAGCTTTTTTGTTATGCACGATCTCCTTGGACGGGTATCCTAATGCCAACGTGTGCCTATCAGAGGAGAGACCATGCTGTTTTCCGGTATCATCGCCGCCCTTACCAGCCTTTTGATTCCCATCATCATCCTGTTGTTGCTGCTCCCCAACGCCTGCTACGTCGTTGAGCAGCAGCACGCTGTGATCATCGAGCGCTTGGGTAAGTTCAATCGTATCGTCAACGCGGGCTTCCACGTGAAGGTGCCCGTGATTGACCGCAAGGCCGCCACGGTGAGTCTGCGCACCATGAAAAATGGTTTTGGCATCGACGTTAAGACCCAGGACAACGTGACCATTGGCCTTGAGGTCTCCGCTCAGTACCACGTGAGCTATGACATGGGCGCCGGCCCGGCAGATTCGGGCATCTACAAGAGCTACTATATGCTGCAGGAGCCCGTCGACCAGATGCGCGACTTCATCACCGACGCCCTGCGCTCCTCCATCCCCGTCTACACACTCGATGAGGTCTTTGCCAAGAAGGATGACATCGCCAAGGATGTCAACGCTACCGTTTCCGAGCAGATGGCCGCCTACGGCTTCACCCTCGTGTCGACGCTCATCACCAAAATCGCACTGCCGACCGAGGTTGAGAACTCCATGAACGACATCAACGCTGCCCAGCGCAAGCGCGCTGCCGCGCAGGAGCTCGCCGAGGCCGACCGCATCAAGCGCGTCACCGAGGCGACCGCCGAGGCCGAGGCTATGGAAAAGGCGGGTGAGGGCATCGCCAACCAGCGCAAGGCCATCGCGCTGGGTATCAAAGATTCGCTCGAGATTATCCAGGAGACGGGCGTCGGTAACGACGAGGCCAACCAGCTGTTTATGTTTACGCAGTGGTCCGAGATGATGACGGAGTTCGCTCGCACGGGTAAAACCTCGACGGTCGTGCTGCCGAGCGACTTTTCGCAGTCGGCCTCGATGTTCGAGCAGATGCTGGCCGCCGGCAAAGTTCAAAACGATTCGAAGGAGTAGACGCGCGTGAAATACACCGTCGTTTGCGTCGGTAAGCTCAAGGAGCGCTTTTGGAAGGACGCGTGCGCTGAGTACACCAAGCGCCTAGGTGCCTATGCCAAGGTGGATATCCGCGAGGTGGCCGATATCGACCCGGCTAAGGCGGGCGGCGTGGATGCCGCGCGCGACAAGGAGGGGGCGGCGATTCTTGCCGCCTTGCCATCTCGAGCGCATGTGATCCTGCTGGCTATCGAGGGCAAGGAGCGCTCGAGCGAGGAGTTTTCGGCGAGGCTCGACGATCTTATGCTGCGAGGCAGCAGCGACATTGCCTTTGTAATCGGCGGTTCGGACGGCGTGAGTGATGAGGCGCGCGCCCGCGCCGACGAGATGCTCAGCTTTGGACGCATTACCTTGCCGCATAACCTGGCGCGTGTGGTGCTGCTAGAGCAGATTTACCGTGCCTGCAAGATCAGTCGTGGCGAGCCGTATCACAAGTAGGTCGGCAATACGAAACAATAGCGTGGGACAATGACTTTCGTTTTTGAGGAACGCATCTGAGAGGACTGTGTGATATGAAGATCGGATTTGTCGGTTTTGGCAATATGGCGAGTGCTATGGCCGATGGCTGGATTGCCGCCGGCGTGGCCGCGGGCGACATGTGCGCCTGCGCAGGCCGCTACGATGCTTTGGTTGAGCGCTGCGAGGCGCGCGGCATGGTCGCCTGCCACGATGCCGCCGAGGTTGTCGCCGCATCCGATATCGTGGTCGCTGCGGTCAAACCGTACATGATCGAGAAGGTATTCGCCCCGATCAAGGATGCTCTTGCCAAAAAGGTCGTTCTGTCGGTTGCCTGGACCTGGGACAGTGCCAAGTGGGAGCAGGTCCTGCCGGGCGTCGCGCATATCTCGACGGTGCCCAACACGCCGGTTTCGGTAGGCGAGGGCGTCATCGCCTGCGAGAAGGCTTCGACGCTTAACGACGAGCAGCGTGCTGTGGTGCTCGACCTGCTCGGTAAGCTTGGCGCTGTCGTCGAGCTCGACACAAGCCTGCTGTTTGTGGGCGGCACGGTGGGTGGTTGCGCTCCGGCGTTTGTCGCCATGGCAATCGAGGCCCTGGGCGATGCGGCGGTCAAGCACGGTATCCCGCGTGCGGATGCTTATCGCATTGTGAGCCAGATGGTGCTGGGTACGGCAAAGCTGCAGCTTGCAACTGGCCAGCATCCTGCGGCGATGAAGGATGCCGTATGCTCGCCCGGTGGTGCCACCATCAAGGGCGTCGTTGCGCTCGAGGACGCCGGCATGCGCAGCGCCCTGGTCAAGGCAATCGACGCAACCCTCCAGTAAAACCGACCAAAAAAGGGACAGGTTTATGTTGGCAGGTTTTTCCTGCGGTTTTGTCCTTTTAGCGAAAAGTGCCCCGCAACTGGCTCAATTCCAGTTGCGGGGCACTTGCGTTTGCCCAGATAAAACCGACCAAAATAAACCTGTCCCTTTTTGGCAGGTTAGTCCCAGAAGCTGTCTTCTTCGTCCTCGGACTTGGGGCCGCGGTCGACATACATCTTATGGGTGCGCTTCTCCATTACAAAGGCAATAATCGCAAACAGCAGGATGCCGCCGGCGAAAAGGATGGCAAAACCGGTGCGGGTGCCAAACAAAAAGGAAAAAACTGCGTCCATTGGGTGCCTTCTTGCGTAGTTGAGTTGGGTCGTAAACGCTCATAAGTATATACTTGCCCATACATGTACAAGGTTGCAACCTAAATGGAATGTATATCGCCGGAGGATCTAATGCTTGATATCAAGTTTGTTCGCGAGAACCCCGATGCCATCGATGTCGCCATGGCTAACCGCCAGACGTCTTGGGATCGCGAGAAGTTCTTTGAGCTCGACGACGAGCGTCGTGCCGTCATCACTGAGGTTGAGGAACTTCAAGCCACGCGCAATGCCGAGTCCAAGAAGATCGGCGCCCTGATGAAGGAGGGCAAGAAGGACGAGGCCGAGGCCGCCAAAGAGGCCGTGCGCGCCGTCAACGAGAAGATTGACGGTCTGGCCGAGCGCCGCACCGCCCTCGAGCAGGAGCAGTACGACTTCATGGCTCACCTGCCCAACATTCCTTGCGAGGCCACGCCGTACGGCAAGGACGAGGACGAGAACATCGAGCGCCGTCGTTGGGGCACCCCGCGCGAGTTCGACTTCGACTTTAAGCCGCATTGGGATCTGGGCACCGACCTCGACATCCTTGACTTCGAGCGCGGCAACAAGCTCTCCGGCAGCCGCTTCACCGTTCTCGGTGGCGCCGGCGCCCGTCTTGAGCGCGCCCTCATCAACTTCTTCCTCGATACGCACACCAGCCGTGGTTTTAAGGAGTGGTGGCCGCCCATCGTCGTCAAGCGTCAGACCATGTTCGGCACGGGCCAGCTGCCCAAGTTCGAGGACGACGCCTATCACGTCTCGGGCGACAACTTCCTGATCCCCACCGCCGAGGTCGTGCTCACCAACCTGCACGCCGGTGAGGTCCTCGACGCCGATACCCTGCCGCGCCGCTACACCGCCTTCACCCCCTGCTTCCGCGAGGAGGCCGGCTCCGCTGGTCGCGATACCCGCGGCATCATTCGCCAGCACGAGTTCGACAAGGTCGAGATGGTAAAGTTTGCCAAGCCGGAGGAGTCCGACGAGGAGCTCGAGAGCATGACCGCCGAGGCCGAGTTCCTGCTGCAGCAGCTGGGTCTTCCGTATCGCGTGATTAGCCTGTGCACCGGCGACCTGGGCTTCTCTGCCCGTCAGACCTACGACGTCGAGGTCTGGCTGCCGAGCTACAACGCCTACAAGGAGATCAGCTCCTGCTCCAACTGCGGTGACTTCCAGGCCCGTCGCGCCAACATCAAGTATCGCGACCCCGAGAACTTCAAGGGTTCGCGCTATCTGCACACCCTCAACGGTTCCGGTCTGCCGGCTGGCCGTACCATGGCAGCCATTCTGGAGAACTACCAGAACGCTGACGGCACCATCACGATCCCCGAGGTTCTGCGTCCCTACATGGGCGGCCTCGAGAAGATCGAGCCGGTCGCGTAGATTGGCTGCATAAGCGATTTGCTAGGGCACTCCTTTTTGGGGTGCCCTTTTTGTGTGCGGCCATACCATGCTGTGCGGACAGCTCAATAGAAAACACACGAACAACTGTTCTGTATACAGCCATCTACCTGCTATGCTTTTGCTAAATAAGAGCGAGAGAAAGGGGACGCGATGGAGCTGTTTGATGATCGGGTGGTTTTGTTTGAGAGCGACGAGGGCGGGGAGTACCTGCTTGTGACGTGTGAGCCGTCTGGCATGGGTGGCCTGGTGGTTCGACAGACGAGCGAGGGTCCGTTGACCCAATGGTGCTACGAGGAGTCGCCGCATGTGGTTGAGACGTTTGTGGCGCACGAGGGGCTTGTGGCCCTGGAGCATTTCTATGGGGTCCGGACATCTAACCAGGTTGCTCGCATGTTGAGTATCTCGTTTGCCGATTATGATTGTGCCCAGCGGGTGAGATCGCTCCTGAGGGAACTTGATGCTAAGTTTGACGTGATCGAAAAGCCAATCGATCGTACGGGGAATGGCGGTATATGCGGAGCAGCATGACAAGACTGCGTTCCACAAAAAAGTTTGAAATTGTGCTTGACTCCAATAAGCTAAAGTGGTTTTATATGTCTTGCGCTGCGGCGTTACCTCAGCTGGATAGAGGGTCTGACTACGAATCAGAACGTCATAGGTTCGAATCCTATACGCCGCACCAATTGAAATTGAAAGCCTCCGGCAACGGGGGCTTTTCTTTTAGGCGGACGCCGCATGGATTCGAACCTCGGTCGAGGCGCGGGCGTCAAGAAAACGCGGAGCGTTTTTAGCCCGCGGGCGAGTCCGCCGGCAGGCGGGCGAAGCCGGTGCGGATCCGCGAAGCGGATGCGCGGAATCCTATACGCCGCACCAATCGAACTTGAAGCCTCCGTGCAACGGGGGCTTTTCTTTTTTGGAAACCATGCATGGATTCGAACCTCGGTCGAGGCGCGAGCGTCTTAATCATCACTTCGTAAAATTTTTCCAAATTGTCGCTTGACCCATCGAGGGGTCACGTGCATAATAATCCGTGCGTTGCGGCGTTACCTCAGCTGGATAGAGGGTCTGACTACGAATCAGAACGTCATAGGTTCGAATCCTATACGCCGCACCAATTGAGTTTTAAGCCTCCGGAAACGGGGGCTTTTCCTTTACGGGGGCATTGCGGAGATTCGAACCTCGTTCGAGGCGCGAGCGTCAAGAAAACGCGGAGCGTTTTTAGCGAGCGGGCGAGTCCGCCGGCAGGCGGGCGAAGCCGGTGCGGATCCGCGCAGCGGATGCGCGGAATCCTATACGCCGCACCAATTGACTTTAAAGCTCCCGGCGACGGGGGCTTTTCTTATATCGCGATGCGTCGAAGATCGCGCCAAGCCCTCCAAATGAGTAAAAATCAAATTCGATAACTTTTTTTGAAAAAATGCTTGACCATTATTCAGTCCATGTGCATAATAATCAACAAGTCGCGGCGTTACCTCAGCTGGATAGAGGGTCTGACTACGAATCAGAACGTCATAGGTTCGAATCCTATACGCCGCACCATTTGAGATTAAAGCTCCCGGCAACGGGGGCTTTTCTTTTGCGCCAGCTTGAGTGCTTTCGTCCAAAGGGACGATTTCCTGTCGACTCGTGTAAGATTCCGAGTAGATGTCGCGACTTATTCGCGACCACTCCTTCTCTCAACGACCGATCAGGGTGATACTTCGTGGCAGAGCGTCCGACATACAAGCTCAGGTTTCTCGATCCCAAGAAGCGCTTTCCGGCGATGCCCGAGCAGCCAGCGGGACGCTCATATGGCGTGGTCTGGAAACTCTTTGGCGAGGATCAACATGAATCTTGTTATGTCGTCGAATTCGTTGGCAAAAGTCATGTGTCGCTTTTGGGCTACGTAAGCGTTTCGGGTGAGGTATACAAGGTGGACCGCCCCGTTAGCGAGACTCCGCTGCCCAACGATCCCGACATGGAACTGGTCCTTGACGAGTCGGACTCCGGTATTGGTGAGATTGTGGTTCGGGGAGCCAACGGCACGATGCGCGCGTGCGCGCGAACCGTCGGCTCTCCCGAAGGCCCCATGCGCGAGCAGTCCGACCACGAGACATGGAATTCGACCCGCTCCCTTCCTTACGGCGAGTTCATGGCATCGATGTTCCTGCGCTACGTGATATTCGCTGACTCCGAAAATGCCATTGCGAGCACGGCGGACGCCGGCGGACTCGACGAGGGTATGCAAAATGTTATCGACAAGATCAAGCTCGTAAAGTTGCCCGAGCCGGTCGAGGTGTTTTTGGGCTTTAACACGGCACCGCTCCCTGATGCTATCGAGACGCTGCTTTACCGCGTTGACCATGCCGAGAATCCGAGCGGTATCGAGCGCTATGCCGCTGCCCTTATGAGTGAAATTGACTTGCCCCGCCTGCGCACCATCGCTGCCAAGTCCGAGATGAGCCTGGCTCGCATTGATCGCTCAAAGCTTTTCTATCTCAATTTTGATCGCAGCCTGCTGGACCAGGACGAGATTGACATGCTGCTTGCCATCGAGTGCCGTCTCAACCGCCTCTCCGGCATCCTTGAGCGCATCGGGGCCGGATTGGTCCCCGCGGCCTCGTCGCCGAGCCTTGAGGGCTGCGCGCTCTTTGATGCGTGGCATATCGCCAAGACGACCAACGATGTTCCCCGACTGCTCGATACGGCCTCGAGCGATAACCCGTGGGGCGAACCGGGTACGGTGGCTTGCCAGCCGGGCGGTGAGTGGGATGTGCGTACCCGCTTCGCGCGTATTGTCGAGGCGCTTAACGTGGTCACGCGGCTCGACTATACCTATCGGGCAAACGTTGCCGAGGGGATTATGCTCGTTCGGTTTGGGCAGTCTGTCGTTGATGCCATGCCGCAACGTGAATACGACGCTCAAGATGACGCCTGGCGCGAGTTGGACGAGGACACGCGCGCGATCTGGGCCGCGGAGCACGATGCGCGCGTGGCGCTCACGCTTGCGGCAGCGTGTTTTGCCGCGGGCACCTGCATCACGCGCTGCTATGTGCAGATTGCTGCTCCCGACAGTGAGCAGGGCGAGTGCGTTGTCGCAACGTATTTCTTTGGGCGTGCGGCCTATCTGGCCGATTGCGTGCCTGTCGCCAAGGATCTTGAGAGCATGGACATGGACGATATGCCGTGCAAGCGTGTGCTTGAGGCGTATGAGTCAACCGCTCCGGAGACGATTGAGCCGGCGGAGGTTCATGCTCGTCCGCGTGATGACCATCGCATGCTGCCGCCGGCGCTGCGCGATCTGCTGCTTGCCGATACAGCTGACGAGTTGGAGGTCATGGAAGAGGACGACGACCCATACGTGGCCCGTGTTGTTGAATTGCGCGAGCAGGCAAAAGTCGACCGTACAGGTGCTTTTGAAGGCTTTTCCCGTCTTGTTGAGGAGTTGGAGGCTAAGTGCGCCGTCGCCGAGCTTTTGGCGACAGGTCCGGTTCAAACGCAGTTTTGCGATAACCAGCTGGTGCGCATGGTGCTACCGGTGTTGGAAGAAGACCGCTCTGTGCGAATCCTTCGTGCGCCCGATGCGCTGTACTTTGCCCAGCACGAGATCTGCAGCTTTTACGCCGAGCAAGAGGACTTTGAACGAGCACTGCCCGAGGTGCGCCATCTTTACGATCTGGCGCGCTCGTCCATGCAGTCGCACTTTGCGCTCATCAACGTGCTTGCGCGTCTGGAGCGCTTTGACGAGATTATCGAGGTGGCGCGCCACGGCCTACGTATTGCCAGCGATCGTTCTGCAATCGGCTACCTGTTCTATCGCTTGGCGTTTGCCTATTGGAATTGCGATCAGCTCGACCTGGCGCTGGCTTGTTACCGTCTGGTACCGCGCGGCGAGGAGTCGGGCAGCAGCGCGCTGGAAGAAATGCAGGGTCTTATGAACGAGATGGGCGTCAGCGAGCCTCCGACGTTCGAGGAAGCGGTCGAGACCATCCGCAAGGCTGGACTCGAGCTGCCGCCAGTGTCCGCCGTGACGAATCAGCTTGCCGATGCCGCTGTGCAACTGGTCGACAACGGTTTCTTTTTCCTGGCACGCGGTTGCATCTTCCAAATGTGGCGCACCATGGGCAATGACGAGCTCGGCTCCCTCAACCGCTCGCTGGGGTAGGCGAAGCTTTCAAGGAGGAAAGGCTGCTAGGCAATTAGAAAATTTCCTCTTGCTCATCCTTGGCTGTTTGGTTACTATAGAACGGCTGTTACGGAGAGCTGACCGAGAGGCCGAAGGTGCTCGCCTGCTAAGCGAGTATGCCCCAAAAGGGCATCTGGGGTTCGAATCCCCAGCTCTCCGCCACCGCATTTCAAACCCTCGTTTCGAGCCTCGCGCTCGGCCGAGGGTTTTCTTGTACCTACCGCTTGCGCCAGCGGTCGAAAAGCGAACCGGGGCGCGTCGTTTTCGCCGCCTTGATGCGGTACGCAGGGTTGTGCCGCAGAAACACCCGGCGGCAGATGCGCGTCACGGCAAGACCGATGAGCGTGGTCAGCAGGAAGCTGAACGCCAGGTCGAATACCGCATCGTTGTGTTCGAGCCACGCGTATGCGCATGCCAGCAGGAAAAACACCGACAGCACGCCCGTGATGGCCGTGAACATCTTGATGAGCAGCTCCTTGGCGCGGTTCGGGGAATACCGCCAGGCAGCAACGATGTACACGATCGCCGCAACCACGGCGAGCACGATGAGCAACGGCACGATACGCGAAAGACGAGCGATCATCGATGGCATTCCTTTCCCCGGTCGGGATGCGCGAGCATCCGGCAGCGGCTAACGTTGTCGGCATCATACCAGACCCGCGCCCACCAGTACGACAACAACTCAACGGGCAACCTATTCGTCGCCCGGTCGCTCCACAAACGTCTGGAACAGGTGACACACCTCGCTGATGCCGATGGGTTTCACCGCGAAACCGTCCATGCCCGCCTCGAACGCGCGCTGGCGGTCTTCCACGTAGGCGTTCGCCGTGGTGGCGATGATGGGCGGGAGCTTCCGTCCCGCCTTTGCATACCGCTCCACGATGGCGCGCGCCGCTTCCAGCCCGTCCATACCCGGCATCTGAATATCCATGAAGATGAGGTCGAAACGGTCCTCGGGCTCGCCTTCCAGCAGTTCGAGCGCCTCAATGCCGTTCCACGCGCGCTCCACCGTTGCGCCCGTCGACGTGATCATCTCTTCGGCAATTTCGCCGATGATCTCGTTATCCTCCGCAAGCAGCGCGTGCACATGCGACCACGAGCTGGTTTCAACCGGCTCGTCGGAGGCGAGGTGCTCGGTCATCATCGTCTCAGCAAGCTGCTCTTCGCATTCCTCGCCCTCGCATGCGACGAACGGCAGGATGAGCGTGAAGCAGGAGCCCTTTCCGCATTGGCTTCGCACGGTTATGGTGCCGCCCATGAGATCGGCGAGGTTCTTCACGATGGCCATGCCGAGGCCCGTTCCCTCAACCGACAGACGCGTCGGAACGTCTTCGCGCTCGAACGGGTCGAACACGCGCGACATGAACTCCTTCGACATGCCAATGCCGTCGTCCTCCACGATGAAGCGGATGAGGCGCACGGGGCGCTCGCTGCCGTTCTCGTCCATCGCGGAGGAGGGCAAGCCGTGCTCGTCGATGAAGCGCACGCGCTCTTCGGACGTGAGCTCCTCCACCTCGAAATTCACCAGACCGTCCGGCTCGGTGTACTTCACCGCGTTGCCCAGCAGGTTGATAAGCACCTGGCTCACGCGCATCTCGTCGCC
>URDI01000005.1:0-61838 GCA_900546475.1 uncultured Collinsella sp. | reverse complement strand
GAGCGGCGGGCGCAGGAGCGTCCTCGCCAGCACCCTCTGCGCCGCGCGCCGCAGGCAGCGCCATCTGCAGATACGTATCGGCCAGATACACCTCATCAAACTCGGAGCGGTCGGAATCCAACAGGTAGGCGGCAACAACGGTATCGAAGATGCGCGTGGAATCGACTGCCAGCGGATCCATGAGCTCGAGCTCAGAAGAATCGATGGGCGAAAGCTCATGCAGAAGCGCCTTCATATCCGGGCTCGCCACACGGCCTTTCATAAACAGACGCGCGAGCACGCCGGCAATCACGCCGTGGGCGAAGTTGAAGCCCTCAACCTCAGCCGCCGCACCGCTGTCGCCCTCCTCGAGCGCAAACAGGCCCTTGGACGTCGCCAACCACAGCGTGCGCGTCAGCCCAAAGAGCGCGCCCTCTTCCTTGTCATCGTCCACCACGGCGGCGACCCACTCGCCGGCATCAATCACGCGGGAGACCTCAGCCGCAACGGCACCAAGCGCGCCAGCATCGCCGGCGGCTGCGCGCAAAACGGCGGGAATCTCAAACGTGCCGGCAGCTGCCCCGCCCTCGCCGCCGATCAGCGCCAAGAAACGGTTCTGCATGGCGGTGATACCAAGCGTGCCCAGCGCCGCGGAAACCTCATCGGCGGAAAACGCCGGGAAGGACGTCGCCTCAAAATCGAGCTCAACGGGTGCATCGGTGCGGATGGTCGCCACCTTACGGCTCAGCAGCGCGTCGTCGATGTGTGCGCGCAGGTTTTCTCCCATCTTGCCCTTGACCTCGTCGGCGTGTGCGATGACCTCATCCAGGCTACCGTACTGCGCAATGAGCGCGCTCGCCTTTTTGGGGCCGATGCCCGGCACGCCGGGGATGTTGTCGGACGTGTCGCCCTTCAGACCATAAAAGTCGGGCACGAGCGCCGGCGTGATGCCGTGATACAGATCGTCCACGCTCTCGGGCGTCATGATCGCCACGTCGGACAGGCCCTTGCGGGTCGAGACCACGTTAACGTGCTCGGTCACGAGCTGATACATATCGCGATCACCGGTCACCAGCAGCATGTCGCAGCCGGCCTCCTCACCCAAGCGCGCCATGGTTCCCAGGATATCGTCGCCTTCCCAGCCCTCGGACTGCAGAATCGGCACGTTGAGCGCGGCGAGCAGCTCCTTGATCATGGGGAACTGCGCGTGCAGGTCGGGATCCATGGGCGGGCGCTGCGCCTTGTACTGCGGCAGCATCTCCATACGCACGCGCGGCTTGCCCTTGTCAAACGCCACGACAACGCCGTCGGGATTAAAGGCATCGATCATCTTGAGGAACATGTTCAGAAAACCAAAGATCGCGTTGGTGGGGCGACCGTCCGGCGCGTTCATGGTCGGCGGCACGGCGTGGAAGGCGCGATGCATGAGCGAGTTGCCGTCGATGACGGCAAAGGTACGGCGCTTTTCAGACATATTGAATACCTCGCTTTGGGCTGGGCACGGTTTGCTCACACCAGTTTACACGCTCCCCGCCCCGCGGCCACCGCACATCAGGCTTCCCTGCCGCCGCGGGCCCGCGCGTGATACGATGGCTCACGGTACATCAACCAGCACGATCGATCCGAAAGGAGCCTGCGTCATGGAGCGTCCCAGCGCATGGAAAAAGTACACGCCACAGCAGATCGAGGAGCTCGAGGAGCTTTGCCGCGGCTATAAGCAGTTTTTGAGTGAGAACAAGACCGAGCGCCTGTGCGTCAAGGCCGGCATCAAGATGGCCGAGGAGGCGGGCTACGTCAATCTGGAGACCGTGATCGCCGAGGGCCGCGCGCTCAAGGCCGGCGACAAGGTGTACGCCGCCAACCACGGCAAGGACCTCATGCTCGTCAACCTGGGCACCGCCCCGCTCGAGCAGGGCTTTAACATCCTGGGCGCCCACGTGGACTCGCCGCGCCTGGACCTCAAGCAGAACCCCGCCTTCGAGGCCGGCGACATGGCTTATCTCGACACGCACTACTATGGCGGCGTCAAGAGCTACCACTGGGTCGCTTCCCCGCTCGCACTCGTGGGCGTCATCTGCAAAAAGGACGGCACCACCGTCGACATCAACATCGGTGACAAGGCCGACGACCCGGTCTTTACCATCTCCGACCTGCTGATCCACCTCTCGAGCGAGCAGATGGCCAAGCCCGCCAAGGACGCCGTCGACGCCGAGATCCTCGACGTGATCGTGGGCGGCCGCCCCGTCAAGTTTGACGAGGACGACAAGGACGCTCCCAAGGAGCCCGTCAAGCAGATGTTCCTGGATATCCTCAAGGAGCAGTACGACGTCGAGGAGGAGGACTTCCTCTCCGCCGAGATCGAGGTCGTGCCCGCCGGCCCCGCCCGTGACATGGGCCTCGACCGCTCCATGATTCTGGGCTATGGCCACGACGACCGTGTCTGCGCCTATCCGTCCATGCTCGCCCAGATCAACGTCGCCAACGTGGAGCGCACGAGCATCACACTCATCGTCGACAAGGAGGAGATCGGTTCCGTAGGTGCCACCGGCATGACGAGCCGCTTCTTCGAGAACACCGTCGCCGAGATCATGACGCTCGCCGGCGAGGATAGCCCGCTGGCCCTGCGCCGCGCGCTCGCCCGCAGCCGCATGCTCTCCTCCGACGTGTCCGCCGGCTTCGACCCGGGCTACGCCGGCAAGTTCGAAACCAAGAACGCAGCCTTTATGGGTCGCGGCCTGTGCTTTAACAAGTACACGGGCAGCCGCGGCAAGGGCGGCTCTAACGACGCCGACGCCGAGTATGTGGCCCTCATCCGCGACATCATGGACGAGGCCGGCGTGGACTTCCAGACCTGCGAGCTTGGTCGCGTCAACGCGGGCGGCGGCGGCACCATCGCATACATCATGGCTAAGTACGGCATGAACGTCATCGACTCTGGCGTTGCCGTCCTGTCCATGCACGCCCTGTGGGAGGTCGCTAACAAGGCCGATATCTACGAGGCCTATCGCGGCTACAAGGCCTTCATCGAGCGCGCGTAACCAACCCTTCATCAGTTGCGGTGAAATACAGACTAAACTGGCCCATAAACGGCCAAAACAGACCGTATTCCACCGCAACCTCCTTTTTGGCAGAGGAGAGTCCATGCTGCAGGTCGTCATTTCGCCCGCCAAGCAGATGCGCGCGGCCCAAGATGCTTTTGAAGTCCTGGGCATTCCACCCTTTGCGCGCGAGACGGCTCGCCTCCACCGCGCACTGCTAGATATCGAGCGGAATGAAGGCAGCGACAGCCTGCAGGCGCTATGGAACGTGAGTGACAAACTGCTGGGGCCTTGCCTCAACACCCTGCATGAGTTCGGGCCCATCCTGAAAAACGGCGATCTCGACAATCCCGCACTCGCCTGTCACCTCTCCCCTGCCGTCATGTCCTACCACGGCATTCAATACCAGAGCATGGCGCCCGAGGTGATGGATTCCGCGCAGCTCGCATGGCTGCAAAGCCACCTGTGGATCCTCTCTGGCCTCTACGGGTGCGTTCGCCCCTTTCATGCCGTCGAACCATATCGGCTGGAGATGGGCGCGAAGCTCGCCGTTGACGATGCCCGAGACCTCTATGCGTTTTGGAGCGACAAGCTCGCGCGGGCTATCGCCCCGGCAGGCTCAAACACCACGATCGTCAACCTCGCCAGCGTAGAGTACGCCAAAGCCGTTCTGCCCCATCTCGCGGGCGACACCACGGTCGTCACGTGCCTCTTTGGCGAAGGCATCCGCAACGGCAAGCCCATCCAGCGCTCGACCGCCAGCAAAAAGGCACGTGGTTCCATGGTGCGCTGGATGGCAGAAAACAAGCTCGAGGATGTAAGCGGGCTCACCGCGTTTGACGTTGGTTATCGTCACTTTCCCGAGCTTTCAAATAAGAACACTTTGGTCTTCCTGAACGAACAGACCTTGTAGGACCACCGCTACTTTTGAATGTGCTGCCTAGGCACGGCGTCTATTCCGCCAAGCCGTCGGCTTTGGCAACTTCGTTTGTCGAGCCATCTTGGTAGGTAATCTTAACGTGCTCTACCTCGGACACCGCAACACCCGATGGGGGCTCCAAGCGCCATTCCGTCAGTGCGATATCCATAGTCGTAGGCACGTCGCCCTGATTCTTGAGCTTCACCGTCAGCGTTTTGAGCGCCGCATCATACGTCACGCGTTCGATTTCCTCACCAGGAATAGACCCACCGCTCAGCTGAAGCTGGACAAATCCATCGCGCGAATACCAATAGTCGCCCGGCGCGGCAACGGTATTGCCGCCCGCGACCTTCACCGTCATTATCGGCAGGCTATCATCGGCCTCGAACTCCCATGCAGCGCCGCCGCGACCACCAAACGTCCAGATACAAACGGCAATCACCAGCACGGCAAGCACCGCAAAACCAATCGCGACAAGGCCATGGTGCGCACGGCTTTCCACGGCCGATACATCCCATTGCGTCTCTCGATATAGATGCTTGTCTTCCATGTTCGCCTCCCCATGGGCATGCTGATCGCGTTAATCGTACCCATTCAGGCTATACTTGAGCCCATGACATAACGGGGAGCTTGCAGGACAAGACGGCAGGCTGAGATTGGGCGCGCCCGCCCTGACCCGCAAACCTGATATGGGTAATGCCAACGAAGGGAGCCGTGCCAATGAGCACACAGACCGAGCCCAAGCTCGTCACGCAAATCGACTTCGCCCGCGCCGGGCAGATCACGCCGCAGATGAAGGAAGTCGCCGAGCGCGAGCATCGCGACCCCGAGTACATCCGCGAGCGCGTGGCCGACGGCCGCATCGCCATTCCCGCCAACATCGTGCATATCAAAAAGGGCATGCGCGCCTTTGGTGTCGGCGAGGGTCTGTCCACCAAGGTCAACGTCAACCTGGGCATCTCGGGCGACAAGGCCGATGCCGCCGAGGAATGGAAGAAGGTCAAGATCGCCGAGGACTTTGGCGCCGACGCCATCATGGACCTTTCCAACTCGGGCAAGACGCGCCAGTTCCGCCAGCAGCTCATCGACGAGACACCGCTCATGGTGGGCACCGTCCCCATGTACGACGCCATCGGCTATATGGAAAAGCCGCTGGTCAAGCTGACCAAGGATGACCTGTTCGAGGTCGTGCGCGCGCACGCCGAGGACGGCGTGGACTTTATGACCATCCACTGCGGCATCAACAAGTCGGTCACCAAGACCTTTAAGGAGACCGGCCGCTTGATGAACATCGTGAGCCGCGGCGGCTCGCTGCTGTTTGGCTGGATGGAGGTCACCGGCAACGAAAACCCCTTCTACGAGTACTTTGACGAGCTGCTCGAGATTTGCCACGAGTACGACGTGACGATTTCGCTCGGCGACTCCTGCCGCCCGGGCTGCCTCTACGACTCCAACGATGCCACCGAGACCGCTGAGATGATCGAGCTGGGCAAGCTGTGCAAGCGCGCTTGGGCCGCCGGCGTCCAGGTCATGGTCGAGGGCCCGGGTCACATGGCGCTCGACGAGATCGCCGCCAACATGAAACTGCAGAAGCGCCTGTGCCACAATGCCCCGTTCTATGTGCTCGGGCCGCTGGTGACCGATATCGGCGTGGGTTACGACCACATCACCGCCGCCATCGGCGGCGCCATCTCCGCCAGCTCCGGTGCCGACTTCCTGTGCTACGTGACGCCCGCCGAGCACCTGTGCCTGCCCGACGCCAAGGACGTGCTCGACGGCCTCATGGCCACCAAGATCGCCGCGCACGCCGCCGATATCGCCAAGAAGGTGCCGCACGCCCGCGACATGGACGACAAGATGGGCCAGGCACGCCGCAAGCTCGACTGGGATGCCATGTGGAAGTGTGCTCTCGACCCGGTCACCGGCAAGAAACGCTACGAAGAATCCCCCGCCGCCACCGAGGGCACCTGCACCATGTGCGGCAAGATGTGCGCCGTCCGCACCGTTAACAAGGTGTTCGAAGGCACGACGATCGACCTCGGCATGGAGGACTAACTCGTCACCGGAGCCACAATCGGTAACATGGTGTTCGTCAATTGTTGACGTGTGAACATTTGCTTACATTTGCGTAAAGATTGCATCGCTCGCCCGGGTTCGTCATAGAGCCGGCCCGGGCATCTTTATAATGCTGGCTTAAAGACCCATTTGATTCCGACCGAACAAGGGAGCGAACATGGATCGCAGTAAGGTACCTGCCGTTCTATCCATCGCAGGATCCGATTCCAGCGGCGGCGCCGGCATTCAGGCCGACATCAAGACCATCACGGCGCACCGCCTGTATGCCGAGACGGCCATCACCGCCATCACCGCACAAAACACGCTCGGTGTCACCGCCGTGCAGAATATCTCCCCTGATATCGTCGCTGCGCAGATCGACGCCGTATTTGACGATATCCGCCCCAGCGCCGTCAAGATCGGCATGGTTTCCTCTGCCGAGATTATCGAGGTTATCGCCGACCGCCTGAGCGCCTGGAACGCGACAAACGTGGTCGTCGACCCCGTCATGGTAGCCACCTCGGGCGCACGGCTGATTGCCGAAGATGCCGCCGAGGCGCTCACCCGCCGCCTGTTCCCACTAGCAACCGTCATCACGCCCAATATTCCCGAGGCCATGGCCCTGCTTGACTACGAGGTCGACTCCGAGCGCACACAGCAAAATGCTGCCATGCTCCTCACCCGCCGCTTTGGTTGCGCATCCCTCGTTAAGGGTGGGCATCTTGTCAACGAGGCCAACGATGTATTGGCCGAACCCGCGCCACTCGATGACGAGGGCAACCATCTGGGCGATCCGCTCACCACGTGGTTCCGCCACAAGCGCATCGAGACCGACAACACACACGGCACCGGCTGCACGCTTTCGTCCGCCATCGCCTGCGCGCTGGCCCAGGGCATGGATCTTGCCGATGCCGTCAACGCCGGCAAGGCATACCTGACAGGCGCTCTGGCCGCCGGCCTGAACATGGGCAAAGGCTCCGGCCCTGTCAACCACATGTGGCAGTACTAAATAGCCAGTAACCTGCCAAAAAGAGACAGGCTACTTTGCACCAAAAACCGTCGCAACATTCGATGAAAATCGTGCAAACGCGAAAAATCATTAAATGTTGCGACGGTTTGATTTTAGATAGCGGTCGAGCAAAGGACCAGAGCGCCTATTCGTCGGCGAGTTGAATTCCCAACAAACCCGAGAGTGCCAGCGCCTGCTCGGCATTGACCGTCAGGCCACGCAGCTCATGGTAATCGCCCGAAACAACGGGCGCCGCGAATGTACAACGCGATACATCCACGCCGGAAAGCGACGTCTTAAACACATCCATACGCGTCAGGTCACAGCCATCCAGGCGTATCTGACCCAGCTTGGCACCCTGAAACGCGGCCTCGGTCAAACGCGTGTCATGCGCAGCCATGGGGCCAATGCGTCCCTCCGAAAGGTTCGCATAGCTCAAATCGCACGATGTAAACGACACGCTCGACAGACGCGCCCTGAGCAAGTTGAGCCCCGGCGCCGAGCAGTCAACGAAGTCGCAGCGGTTGAGCCAGCAGCCTTCCATGTTGCAGCGGATAAAGCGGCAACCGCGAAACACCACGTCGCGAAACGTCGAGCCGCTCCAGTCAACGCTATCGAACTCGCAAGATCGGAACACGACGCCAGCGAAGGTCGCGCCGTTCGCCACGTCGCAGGCAAGATCCAAATCCTCAAAAGCGGTATTGGAGACGAGCTCATCGCCCTCGACAAAGAGGTCGATGAGCTCGTCCATGCCCATATGGCAGCCAAGCCGTTCGTTTACCCGGGCAAAGCCACCACAAAGGCGTCTGTCCCCTTTGTGGTGGCTTGAGGCTGCGCTACTCACCGAGCATCTCTTGGAGCTTGGCTGCCACGGCATGTCCCAAGCTCTCGTGGCTCTCGGGCATCATATGCAGATAGTCGATATCGCCCGGCTCGGCAAAGTCGGCGGCATTCAAAAAGTCGCAACCAAACTGCTCAGCCACATGCGCGTAGTACTCACCAAAATGCTCCGAGGCTTCTACGGAATGCTCGTCAAAATCGGTCATATATACGTCGGCGATCTGCGGCTTAATCTTGATAGGCGCCATCAACAGAATCCGTGGGCAGGGCGCGGCATCGGTCCAGGCAAACGCACGGACGGCGCGAATCAACGCCATGGCGCCGCGGGCAATATCGGAGGCCGTCACGCCAAAGACCGTCTTGCAGTCGTTGGTGCCCAGCATGATCACGATCGCATCCAGCGGCTTATGGGCCTCGAGCAGCATCGGAAGCGCGCGAATGCCGTTGAGGTTGGTGTCCAGATGGCACATATCGTCGCGCACCGTCGTGCGACCATTTAGACCTTCCTCAATCACATGCCAGCCCTCACCCAGGTCACGCTGCACCACGCCGCACCAGCGCACATCCTGCGCATAGCGCACTGCGGTGCCGTCGCGCATACCCGCCGGATCATAGCCATAGGTGTTGCTGTCACCAAAGCACAGAACGTTTTTCATCTTGAGCTCCCCACTCAATAAAAAGCCGACAGGAGCAGCCTCTCCCGTCGGCTCGGTATATCGCATCACGAGCACCGTTTACAGGTACTTGCGCCAGTCGTCGTCATCCTCGTCATCCTCGGCAGCGGCCTGAGCCTGCTCGGCGGCACGGGCGGCTGCGGCGCGGGCGGCAACCTGAGCATAGGACTCCTCGTTTCGCTCGGGGAAGTTTGCCAGCACGTGCTCGAATTTGGCGAAGTCCTCGTCCCAGCGCGTAGAGGGCACGGCAAAGAAGACCTGCTTGACCTTGAAGTCGCCCGACGCGAGCTCCTTGCGGAAGAGCTCGGCCACGGCCTCTGCGTCAAAGCCGTTGTTCTCGCAGCCCCAAGCACCCAGTACGAGCTTCTCGCGACCCAGCTCATCGCAGATGGCGAGCACAAAGCGGATACGGTCGCGCAGGGCATCCAGCAGAGCATCGTCGCTCACGCGATACTCCTGGCGGGCGCGTCTAACGTTGGGCGCAGCGGCCACGATCACGTCGGCGTATGCATGCACGTGGTTGCGGTCGAAGCGCACCGCAGGCACCACCAGGGCGCGGTTACGATAGAGCTCGCAGTTGATGTTGCGGCGACGGTTCTCGCCGTACCACTTACGCTGCTTATCGAGAACGTTGTACAGATACGAATCGGCGCACAGCGTGGCCTCCTGGCCCAGATAGCCCTGAATGTAGCCACCGCCCGGGTTGGTGAACGAGGCAAAGGCAAGCACGGCCATGTCGCAGAACTGCGCGTAGCCTCGGCCGTTATCCAGAATGGCCTGCGTGGCAGAGGCGTCGAGCACGGTGACCTCGGGCAGGACCGGAGCGGGCTTTTCGGCGGCAGGCGCGGACTCGCTCTCCGTGGCCTCCTCTGCGGGTGCAGGCTCGGCCGTAATCTCGGTCTCTGCGGATGCAACCTCAGCGGTCTTAGACTCCTCGGCAATCTGTTCCCCGACAGCGTCAGCCGCTTGAGCCTTGGCCTTCATCGCCGCGACAAATCCGGCAGGCATGCCATCGAACTCGCACACACCGGCAAGCGAGCGCTCGATATCCTTGGCACACGCTTCGGACACAGTTGCCACGTGACGCTCGGCGGCCTTGGCACGGGCCTCGCGCTTGGGATTGGGCCTGCGATTACGGTTCCTGTTGTCGACGTCTGCCATAAGTGGTCACCTTTCTCGGTCTCTGCCGCTATCGGCTTTTCCCATCCATGATACCCCGCCGCACACAAAAAAGACGGCCCCGAAGGACCGCCTTTCGCATCGATTTACGCGTGCGGCAAGCACCGCTGCAATTTGGCACTAGTCGCGACGACCAAGGATGTTCAGGATACGCAGGAACACGTTGATGATGTCCACGAACAGGTTGGATGCCATGAGCACGGCGTTGGGCAGCGTGGGCGGCACCGTCGTTGCCACATAGGTGTCGTAGCCAATAAAGCCGGCGAACACCACAATCACAATCAGGTCGGTGATGGACTGCGAAACGCCCATGAACATCAGCACGATCTCGACCAGAATCGTGGCAAGCAGAATGCCAAAACCAATGCCATACACACGCTGGAAGAACTTGGGGAAGGTCACGCCCAGCGCACCAAAGACAAAGGTGATGGCGGCCGTGGCGATAAAGGCAGTGTTGATGGTGGGCAGGTCGTAGTTGGCAAGGCCAAACGACGCGGTCAGGCCGAAGGTACTCGCAAAGATTACGTAGCCCACAAGGGACAGACCCACGGACTGCTTGCCCGCAGCAGCCGACATCATGACCATGCCGACGATGGTCAAAATAAATGAGCCAAAGACCAGCGGCAAAGCGGCGCCGCTCATCATCATGCGCGCAAACGACATGGTGCTCGTAAAGTAAGCACCGGCGCCCATGGCACAAAAGCCCAAAAAGATCAGAGCAGACATGACAAGGTTGTACGCGCGCGGCGACATCTCCTTGGCACGGCTTGCGCCGGTCTCGATGGGGCCATTCTGATAGCCCTGGATATCGTTCATAATTTCGTCCTTTCAAAAAGCACCGCGACGGCGCCGTAGCTGACAAGTTTCCTGCCATTGTACCCGAACGCCACGCGTTCTTACCTGCGGCGCTCGCTCTCGAGTGTTCGGTCGAACGCCCACACCCACCAACGCATCAGATGAGTCTGCGAGCCATCCGGTCGCTCGCGTGCCTGTTCTTCCAGATACAGTTCGGTCGCATGTCCGCCAAAACGAACCTTATAAGTCGCCGTACGAATGCCGTGAACCTTCAGGCCAAAACCGGTGGACGAGACAATCTCGTCAATCGTAAAGCAGCGACCGTCAACCCAGCAGACGGTAACCGGCACAACCTGTCCGCCCGCGAGAATGCGAGCCACGACGTCCACATACTGCTTGTGCACGCGCCGAGTTTTGCCGTCTGTCTGTCGATATTCCATGCCTCCTATTATCGAACGCATGTTTGCATATTGTAAAGCGAACAGACTGTGGTTTTGGGGTGTTGGGGCGCGCGCACGTGTCCTCATGGTGTGTTAGCAAAAAGAACACCCGCGGTCAACAGGGCTAATATTCATTTTTAGTGCCAAAAAATTCACTGCTCCCATCAGAACTCGGTAAAGAAACCCGCAGGAGGTGATACGATTTATCATGTTTCTGTAACGTGCCTGCAAACTTCGAGAAAGCCCATATATGGACGTAACGTTCTCAACCTTCCTCGGCCAACTTGTGTCGAACCCAGTCCTTGTCGTCACCGTGATCCTCGCGCTCGGCGCCATCTTCGTCAATGGATGGACCGACGCACCCAACGCCATCGCGACCTGCGTCACTACGCGTTGCATGCCCGCCCGCGCCGCTATTCTCATGAGTGCCGCATTCAACTTCCTTGGCGTGCTCATCATGACGCACTTTAACGCGAGCGTCGCCAACACCATCTCCCATATTGTCGACTTTGGCGGAAACAGCACCATGGCGCTCGCCTGTCTGTGCGCGGCGCTGTTCTCCATCGTCGTCTACGGCGCCACAGCGTCGCGTTTTGGCATCCCCACCTCGCAAAGCCACAGCCTTATCGCCGGCCTGACCGGTGCCGCCATCGCCCTCGGCGGTGCGAGCAGCGTCAACGTCCACGAGTGGATGAAGGTCATCTACGGCTTGGCGCTCTCCATCGGTCTGGGCTTTGTCATGGGCTGGGTCCTGTGCAAGCTCGTCTCGATTCTTTTCGCCGCCGCCAACAGACGACGTGCCAATGTCTTCTTTAAATACGCTCAGATCGCGAGCGCTGCGGCCATGAGCTTTATGCACGGCGCGCAGGATGGACAGAAGTTCATCGGCGTGCTCTTTTTAGGCGTGGCCTTTGCCAGCGGCCAGACGAGCGTCGGCGATGCCGGCATCCCCATCTGGATTATGCTGCTATGCTCGGCCACCATGGGCATCGGCACCAGCGTGGGCGGCGAGCGCATCATCAAGTCCGTTGGCCAGAGCATGGTCAAGCTCGAAAAGTACCAGGGCTTCTCCGCCGACCTGGCGGGCGCCGCGAACCTGCTGCTTGCCACCCTTACCGGCATCCCCGTGTCCTCCACGCACATCAAGACCTGCGCCATCATGGGCGTCGGTGCCGTCAAACGCCTCTCGGCCATCAACTTCGGCGTCGTCAAGGACATGATGTTCACCTGGTTCTTCACCTTCCCCGCCTGCGGACTCATCAGCTTTGTCATGGCCAAGCTGTTCATGATGTTCCTCTAGCCACACCGAGCGTCCATCCGGACCGCAAAACTTCGCCCACCCGTCTTCGCCTCGAAAGGACCCACTCATGGCAAAGAAACCCGATTCGTTCTACTTTGACAACTACGTCGCCTGCGCCGACCTTGCCGTCCAGGCCGCCGAGCTGCTTACCAAGATTTTCGAGAACTTCGATCCCGCGAAGATTCACGATATGCTCGACAAGATGCACGCGATCGAGCATGCGGCCGACAGGAAGCACCATGAGCTTGAGGACGCCCTGCTCACGGCCTTTATCACCCCGCTTGAGCGCGAGGACCTGGATCTGATGAGCTGCTCGCTCGACACCGTGCTCGACCGTATCGAGGGCGTCGTGCAGCGCGTCTACTTCACCAACATCCAGAGCATCCATCCCGACGCCATCGTCATCGCCCACAAGGTGACCGACGCCTGCCGCGCCATGAAGGACCTGATGGTCGAGCTGCCTAACTACCGCAAGTCCAAGACGCTGCGCGAGCTCGTCATCCAGATCAACACCATCGAGTCCGAGGCCGACGAGCTCTATATCAACGCCATGCGTAACCTGCACGTTAACGGCAAGGACCCGCTCGAGGTTATCGCCTGGCGTGACGTGTACGCCTTCCTGGAGTACTGTGCCGACTGCTGCGAGAATGTGGCCGATGTCGTGGATTCGATTGTCATGAAGAACAGTTAATTGGGGGTACGTGTCCCGGCGGCGAAGGGCCGGCCACGGTTTGCTTTCTCACTCCGGCTGCTTTGCAGAGTCGTTCGAAAGTAAACCGTGGCCGGCCCTTCGCCTTACGTACCACCATTGGGAACTTTGGCTGATAGATTTAGCGCGACGGGGGTTTGGCTGAAGGGACCTTTGGTATCCGTTCGGACACTTTGGCCCTTGATGAGCGTTTGGCTGATTGCTGCTTTGGGTACTCTTTGGGTTACTTTTGGTTTGTTTGATTTTTAATTTTAGGAGGGCTTGTATGTCTTATTTGGATCTGGCTCGTGGTCGGTATTCTTGTCGTTCTTTTGAGGACCGTCCTGTTGAGCAGTCGGTAGTGGATGCCATTGTTGAGGCGGGGCGGATTGCTCCTTCTGCTTGTAATAATCATCCAGCCCGTGTGATGGTGCTGGATACGCCTGAGCTGTTGGAGAAGGCTGCTGCTTGTCAGCCTCGGTTTGCTCGTGATGGGTCTATCTTTGGAGCTCCGCTTGTCTTCCTTATTTGCAGCGTTACCGATGATGCTTGGGTGCGCCCGTATGACCAGATGAATTCCAGTGAAATCGATACGTCCATCGTGTGCGACCAGATGATGATGGAGGCCACCGAGCAGGGCCTGGGAACGTGCTGGGTATGCCATTTTAAGCCTGAGGTGGCACAGGAGCAGTTCAATCTGCCCAAGGGTGTCTATCCCTATCACATGCTCGTCTGTGGCTATCCCGCCGACCACATCGCCGATCCCGAGCATCGCGAGGCCCGCACTATTCCCCTCTCTAACTTCCTCCTCAAGTAGATTTTTGGGACATGCCTTAAAACCTACCCTTGACCGCTCACCCGTTCGCCGAGTTCTGCGCCACTATGTGCAGGGCTCGGTTTTTTATGTTACGCGCCCCGGCACAGTCATAAAAAAGGACCCGCAAGCTGCGGGTCCTTTCTAGGCACTAAATTGTAGGCCGAATGTTAGTCCAGGTCGTCGGCAGCAAAGTTGTCGATCGGGGCAAAGGGATCGGCCACGGGGACAACCGGGTCAGCGACGGGCAGCGGCTCGGCGGGAACAGTCACCGCAGGAGAAGCGGCAGAACCGACCGGCGTGGAGGCCATGAGGTCGGCCGGGAAGGAGTTCTGGGCATCGTCCATGAAGTGCTGGATAAGCTTGAGATACTCGGCCTTGAACTCCTCACGGGAAGCCTTGAGACGATCGATCTCCTCGAGCTCGGCCTGCTTTTCGGTCAGAGCCTGGCGGATAACCTCGCGGGCCTTGGCGTCAGCCTCGTTGCGGATACGCTCAGCATTCTCGTTGGCATCGTTGACGATGGTCTCAGCGGTCTGCTGGGCAGCGATCAGGGCAGCGGAAATCTGGCGCTCCTGAGCGGAGAAGTCAGGGGCGGGAGCAGCCACGGGGGTGGCAGGAACGGCCTGGGCGGTGGCATCCTGAGCCTGGGCAAGCTGAGCCTGCGCATCGGCAAGCTGCTGCTCGGTAGCAGTCAGACGACCCTTAAGGTCGACGATCTTAGCGAGCATAGCGTCAACCTCGGAGGACAGCGTCTCCAAGAAGACGTCGACCTCAGCAGGATCGTAGCCACGCTTGGCCTCAGAGAAAGTCTGAGCCTGGATGTCTGCAGGGGTAATAGCCATAACAAGTCTCCTTTTTCATCGCCTCGGCGCTACACGCCCGACGTAAGTTACTAAGTCAGTTCTACACGAGTATACCTATAAGAAGCTGCAGAACCAGCCTCTGCACCAACTGCAACGCAATAATCGCAACGACCGGCGAAAAATCGATGCCGCCCATCGGCGGGATGAAACGACGGAACAGGTTGAGCCACGGACCGCACACACTATCAAGCACCGCGGCAATATCCTGAAGCAAACCACCCTGCTTCATGGGAATCCACGTCATAAAGCAGTAGACGACAATGAGCGTGGAATAGAAGTTGAACAGCGTGTTGACCAGCTGGACGATAGTGTAGATGTTGATGGGAATCTCCTCGTCTTGTCTTTACTTAAGGTAGCCGTCGGCACGAAGCTTCTTGAGATCGGAATCTTTGACCTCGCAACCGGCGGGCAGCACCATGAACACGCGGTCGCCTACCTCCTTGACCGTGGCGCCCAGACCGCAGGCAAAGCCGTAAGAGAAGTCCAAGACGCGCTTGGCAACTTCGGTGCGTACGCCCACAAAAATCAGTGCGACAGGCTGCTTGGTGCGAACGCGGCGCACCACGGTCTCCACGTCGTCATAGCTCTCGGGGCGCAGGACATAGGCCGGCAGCTGCGGCGTGGCGTTGATGATATTGCTCGCATAGGCCGAGGCATCGCTCGGTGCAGGCGCGGGTGCAGCGGCGGCACGGGCGCGGGTGTTCTCGGCGTAGCTCGACGGCGTGTCATAGGCACCAGGACGATAACCGCTCGCAACACTGTCCTGCGAGCGCGAAGGCGGGTTATACGTTGTGGCATGGCGGGAGTCATCGCCGACCAGCTGACCGGAGCGCGTATACACGGCAACCGACTCAGCTTCACCACGGCGCGTCTGACCAAGCAGGCCGTTGCTCGGCTCGTCTTGGGTGTAGAAGCCCTCGCCCGAAGCACCGCTGTAGCCGTTGCCCTGATAACCATCGTCATAGCCGTCATCGTAGCCGTAGTCGTCGTCCTGGCCATAACCCTGGTCGTAACCCTGCTGGCCGCCCAGGTGCATCTTATTTTTAATCTCGTCAAGGAAGCCCATGGTTGTGTCCTCTCGCGGTTTAGTGCAGGCGCCCCGATAATCAGTGCGCACTTCAGAGCCTTATTTTACTGCAAACTCCGGGCTAAATACTACCCTGCCCAGGCGAACGAGCGTAGAGCCCTCCTCAAGGGCAGGCTCAAAGTCCTCGCTCATGCCGCAGGAAAGCTCAGGCAGGTTCAAATCGGGATGCGCCGCCTCCAGCTCATCCCTCAGCTCACGAAGCCCCGCAAAGGTGCGGCGTGCCACATCCTTATTCCCCCGGGGCGCCATAGTCATAAGCCCCTGCACGCAAATTCCCTCGAGCTCCGCAAGCTCACCCGCGGCGGCGCGAATCTCATCGGGCGAAAAGCCTCCCTTCGACTCCTCACCACTCACATTGACCTCAATGAGCACGCGCTGGGGGCCGGCGAGCTCGCCTGCCTCAATCTTGCGGACAGCACGGCTCGAGATCGCCTGTGCCAGATGCAGCGAACCCACCGAGTGAATCAGCTCGGCTGAGCCCAGCACCGCATTGATCTTATTGGTCTGCAGGTTGCCGATCATATCGAAGCGCACCTCGGGCAGCTCCGGATGCTCCGCCAGACCCGTGAGCTTGCGAACCAGCTCCTGCGGGCGGTTCTCGGCAAAATGGCGATACCCCGCCTGGATGGCAGCAACAGTCTCATCGACACCAACGGTCTTGGACACGGCAATGAGGCGCGCGGCGTCGTGGGGGCGGCCCGCGCGATCGAGCGCCGCATAAAAACGTTCCAGAATCTGCTCGCGGCGAGCGCGCATCAAGTCCAAATAGTTATCCATTGCCAATCGCCTCCGCTGACAGCCAAACAAGTAGTCCCATGCTAACGCAAGAGCGCGGCCCCGCATGTGCAAGGCCGCGCTCACTTAGGTATTTACAATCTTTCGACGAACGGGGCTAGTTACTCCTCGTCGTCCTCGCCATCGTCCTCGTCCTCAAGATGATCGAGCAGGTAGCGAAGACCCTCGCTGAGCTCGTTGGCGGGCACCTTGGCAACGTAGCGCGCGTCGACGGCGGGCCTCATGATAACACCCTCGCCCGAAGGCACGCGCATGCTCTCGAGCTCATCCTCGTCCACACGGGCGATATCGCCGGCGTTCATACGCTGACCAGTCAACAGGAAGGTCAGACGGCAAGCGGCATCGATGGAAATGGAAGCGATACGATCGAGGTAGCGCGAAACCATGATGGCGCGGCGCAGGTCGTCATAGTTGCTGTCGTCGTCCATAAAGTCGCCCGTATCCATACGGTTAAAGGTGCGGAAGAACTTCTCGTAGGCGGCGTGCACTGGCTCGTCCTCGACGGCCAGGTTGCAGATGATGGACATATCATTGGTGACGAGCGCAGAAAGCGAAGAGCCCAGCACCCGGTAGACGGCCTCAGCCTCGGCCTTAACCGTGCCGACAAGCTCCTTGGGCAGCGAGATGTCGGCCTTGACCATGTGACGCGTGGCGCGGCAGATCTGGCGAACCTTATCGGTCATGCGCTGCAGGTTAAAGTCGACGTAGATAATCGTCTGCAGCAAGCGGAAGTCGGAGGCGACCGGCGACTGCGTGGCGATCAGGTTGTAGCACACGGCCTCCAAGTTGGCGCAGCGCGCGTCAATCGAAAGCGTGCGCTTCTTGGTCTTGGTGGCGAGCTTGCGGTCGTCGGTCACATAGGCCTTAACGGCATCGTGGAGGGCCAGATCGACGGCCTCGTAGATGCTCAGCATCTCGTGGCGGGCCTCGATGAGCTGACGGGAAAACAGTTTACGCATGGTTCACTCCAATCAGTTGGGTGCGGTCATGCCGCCCGCACAGTGAATACGCACCGGACCAGGTCCGATCGGCTTGGGACTAGTCGCACCGATCAGCCAAAGCGGCCGGTGATATAGTCTTCCGTCCGCGAGTCCACCGGGCCGGTGAAGATCGCGTCGGTTTGACCATACTCGATGAGCGTGGCAGGCTCACCGGCAACTTCCTGCAAGAAGAATGCGGTGTAGTCGCTGATACGAGCGGCCTGCTGCATTGAATGCGTGACGATGATGATCGTCATCTCGGGCGCCAGCTCGGCCATCAAATCCTCGACCTTAGAGACGGACGTGGGGTCGATGGCGGAGCAGGGCTCGTCCATCAGGAGGACATCGGGTTGCACCGCAAGCACGCGCGCGATGCACAGACGCTGCTGCTGACCGCCCGAGAGCGCCAAACCATCCTTGTTGAGCTGATTGGATACCTCTTTCCAGAGGTTGGCGCGCTTGAGCGATTCTTCCACGATGTCATCGAGGTCGCTTTTGCTAGTCACGCCCTGCAGACGAGGGCCAAAGGCGACATTCTCGTAGATGGATTTGGGAAACGGGTTGGGCTGCTGAAAAATCATGCCCACGCGGCGACGGAGGTCGACCGGGTCGACGCCCTCGGCATAGATATCGTTGCCGTCGAGCGTCATGGTGCCCTCGACGCGCGTACCCTCGATCAGGTCATTCATGCGGTTGATGCAGCGCAAAAACGTCGACTTACCGCAGCCCGAAGGGCCAATGAAGGAGGTGATAGCGTTTTTAGCGATGTTGAGGTCGAGCCCCGTCAGCGCATGAAAGTCACCGTACCAAAAGTTGAAATCCTTGGCCGTAATGGCCGCTTGCTCCAGCGTGGGAGCGGACTGATAAACGGACATGGGACTCCTTAACTAGCGACGCTTGCGCGACAGGAAGCGCGCAAACAGGTTGAAGGCCAGAATGATCACCATCAGCAAGAGCGCGGTGCCGTAGGCTGCGTTCATGTTGATGCCGTCGTTGGCAAGCAGGTACAGGTGAACGGTCATGGGGCGGCCGGAATCGAGCGGCGAGATAGGTAGATTGATGGCCTGGCCCATGGTGTAGAGCACCACGGCGGTCTCGCCAATGGCACGGCCGATGGCAAGGACAATGCCCGTGGCAATACGGCCAAAGGCAGAAGGAAGCACAATCTTGGAGACAACCTGCCACTTGGTGGCGCCCAGGCCGTACGCGCCCCAACGGATATAGCGCGGGACGGCGCGAATGGCCTCTTCGGTGGTGCGCATGACGATGGGAAGCATCAAGAGCGCGAGCGCCAGAGCGGCCGAGACCATCGAAAGGCCCAGGCCCATGGCCTCGACAAACAAGGCGTAGCCAAACAGGCCCATAACGATGGAGGGCACCGAGGCCAAAGCGTCAGCAGCGTAGCGAATGAGCTCAACGATCTTGCCCTGCTTGGCGTACTCGGCCAGATAGACGGCTGCCAGCACAGCGATCGGCGTGCAGATAAGCATGGCGAGCGCCGTCACATAGACGGTCGAGACGATCGTGGGCCAAATTCCGCCCTCGGCGTTGACGCCCTGAGGCCAACCGAAGATAAAGTCGAGCGAGATATGCGGCAGGCCGTTAATGACCACATAGGCAATGATAGCGACAAGCACCAGCGTGGTGATGTATGCCGCGGCACGGAACACGCCAAGCATGATCTTGTTGGACAGGTCCTTGTTGATGCGGCCCTTCTTGCCATGGGAAAGGGCACGCTTGATGCGCTCGCGCGACGAGGTCGTATCGACCGTCGTGTCAACGGAATCGGACATAGCCTACCCCCTCTTCTTCTTGGAAATCAGACGGACGACGCCCACCAGCGTGGCGGAGATGATAAACAGGACCACGCCCATGCCGAACAGCGCCGAGCGGTGCAGACCCGAGGAATAGCTCATGTCGAGCGCGATCTGGCTCGTGAGCGTCGAGATGGGGCTCGCAATGCTGTCGGGAATAACCGGGGCGTTACCCACGACCATGAGCACGGCCATGGTCTCGCCGATGGCACGGCCCATACCCAGCACGATCGCATCCACGATACCCAGCTTGGCGGCAGGTAGCACGACCTTATAGATGGTCTGCCACTTAGTAGCGCCCATGGCATACGATGCCTCGCGAATACCCATGGGAATGGAATTGAGGGCATCGATGGTGAGCGTGGTGATGGTAGGGACGATCATGATGGCAAGCACGAACCACGCCGTCAGCGCACCAAAACCAAGACCACCGGTCAGTTGCGCGATAAACGGACGGATGATGATCATGCCAAAGAAGCCATAGATGATAGAAGGGATGCCGGCCAACAGGTCAACGGCAGGGCTGATGAGCTTGCGCACGCGCTTGCTGGCGATCTCGACCAGATACACGGCCGTGCCCACGCCTAGGGGCACACCCATGGCGAGCGCACCGACGGTCACCAGACCCGAGCCGGCAAGCAGCGACACGATGCCGTAGTGGCCCTCAGAGGGCGCCCACGTAAAGCTAAAGAAGTCCGCCAGACCGATGTCGGTAAAGACGGGCAGCGCCGAGTACGTGGTAAAGACAAAAATCAGGATGACGGTAACAACCGCCAAGAACGCGCAGGCAAAGAAAATCCACTGCAGCGCCTTCTCCTTGATATAGGTGCTGCGCGATACGAGCGCCAGCTCGCGCTTCTTGGGCGCCTGAGCATTCTGCTCAGTCTGGGAGTTTTCCTGTGCTTCCATGCTACTCACTCCCCTTCTCGTCGTTGGTGACGGGAATAAAGCCCGCCTCGCGAATCTGCTTGTCCATCTTTTCGGACGTCACGTAGTCGATGTAATCCTGCGCCTGCTGCGAAGGCGCACCCTTCACAAAGAAGTAAAGGTCGCGCGAGATGGGATAGCCGCCACTCGCGACCGTCTTCTCGGACGCCTCAACATGATTGACCGAGACGGCCTTGACCGAGGTCTTGGCGTTGAGGCTATCGACGAAGCCCAGCGAAATGTAGCCGATAGCCCCGCGCGAACGAGATACCACGTCGCGCACCTGGCCCGTGCCCGAAAGAACGGCCGAGCGGCGATCGAACGGGGTGCCGTCCATCACGATGGTGCGGAAGGCTTCACGCGTGCCAGACGCCTCATCTCGGTTGATAACCTGAATCCTCAGGTCCTCGCCACCGACTTCTTTCCAGTTGGTGATCTTGCCGGCATAGATATCGCGGAGCTGCTCGGTCGAGAGGTTATCGACGGGGTTGTCTTCGTTCACGATGACCGCGATACCGTCGTGGGCAATGACGATGGGAGTCAGGCCCAGATCCTGTTCGTCGGCATTGAGTCCACGGGAGGAGCTGGCGATATCGGCCGTGCCAGCGCTGACGGCTTCGATGCCAGCGGAAGAGCCCAAACCGGAAACGAGCACGTCGATGCCGGTCTCCTCCTTAAAGCCCTCTGCCGCAATTTCGGCGATAGGAAGGCAGGTCGTGGAGCCGGCCACGGTAATGGAAGAGGCAGAAGATCCCGAAGAACAGGCGCACAGCGTAAGCGTAAGCACAGCGGCGCTCAGGACCGATACGATCTTTCTCATAGCATCACGCCGATCGCGGCATGGCGCCCACAGGTGCCGTCCTCGTTACGGTAGGAATAAAAGCGGTCGTTCTGACGCACAGTCGAAAGCTGGGTATCCACGATATTATCCGCGTCCACACCGATATCTACCAACGCCTCACGAATGGCGGCAGATAGATCGAGCATGCGAGAAGCGCCCGCATCGATGCACGAAAACTCGGCGGCAAAGCGGTCCATGAGTTCCTGGGATACCTCATATTCGTCAGCCAAGATATGGGGGCCGATATAGGCGGAAACGTCGCTCGCATCGCAGCCGGCAGCATCGCAAAGCGCCTGGCACGCCTTGGCAGAAATACGTGCAATCGTGCCCTTCCAACCGGAGTGCACCACGGCAAACCCGCCGGGGGCCACCAGCACCACGGGAACGCAGTCGGCAAAGCAGAGCAGCACGGGCACGTCATGGGCCGTACAGACGATGGCATCGCAGCCCTCAGCAATCTGCTCGCGAACAGCCTCAAGATCGTCGGCGCCGTTCGAAGTGACCGTAACGATATGGTCACCATGTACCTGATTGGGCACGAGCAGATTATGCTCGCACTCAGTGGCGCCCATAGCTTCGAGCGCTCGACGACGATTTTCTTGAACTGCAAAGGGGTCATCGCCTACATGCGAGCCCAGGTTGAGCGAGGAGTACGCATCTTCGGAAACACCACCGGTGCGCTCGGTAAAGGCAAAGCGGACATCGGATGTCGCGCCCTCCACCAACGTAACTCCATCATGGTCGACACGCGAAACCCTGTCCGCACGTGCTGCCATACTAAAGCCTCCTAATAACACAAGTACCGCGGCGTCGCCGCGCAGTCCGCGTTTATACGGCTGTCATACTTCCTTAAAAGGATACCCGCAGCGGTAGGGACCAAACGTAAAGGGAACGTAAGGAGATTGGAGGCTTTCGTTTACAAACGAGAAACAAAACGGGGTGCATCCAAATGGACACACCCCGTGCAGGTCGTTGAGAAAAACGAACTAGAAGCTACCGCGCTTCAGGAAGTCGGGAAGCTCGAACTGGTCGTTGCCAAAGTTGGGCAGCTCGGTACCACCGACGTTGCGGGTCGGAGCGGCCTGAGCCGGGCTGGCAGCCGGAGCGGTGCGCTGCGGCTCAGCGGAGGCAGCGGCCTTGCTCTGAGACTGCTGAGCAGCAAAGAGCTCATCCTGACGGTTGACGTTGGAGTCGGAGAAGCCCGTAGCGATGACGGTGATACGCACCTGATCGCCCAGGGACTCGTCGACAACGGTACCGAAGATGATGTTGGCCTCGGGGTCGACGGCGTTGGCGACAACGTCGGCGGCGTCGCTGATCTCCTGGATGCCCAGGTCCTTGGAACCGGCGATGGAGAGCAGCACGCGCGTGGCACCATCGATGGAGCTCTCGAGCAGCGGGCTGGAGATGGCCTGCTGGGCAGCGTCGACGGCACGAGTATCCCCAGAAGAGGTACCGATACCCATCATGGCGGTACCGGCCTGCTTCATGATGGTCTTAACATCGGCGAAGTCCAGGTTGATGATACCGGGGACGGTGATGAGGTCGGTGATGCCCTGGGTGCCCTGGGAAAGGACGCCATCGGCAATCGCGAAGGCCTCGAGCATGGTGGTCTTCTTCTCGGCGATGTCGAGCAGCTTATCGTTAGGGATGACGATCATGGTGTCGACGCAATCGGAGAGGGTCTTGATGCCCTCCTCGGCGCTCTTCTTGCGCTTGCGGCCCTCGAAGGTGAAGGGCTTGGTCACGACGGCGACGGTCAGTGCGCCGACCTCGTTCATCGCGATATCGGCAACGATGGGAGCAGCGCCGGTACCGGTGCCGCCGCCCTCGCCGCAGGTGATAAACACCATGTCGGCGCCAGCGAGCGCCTCGGCAATGTCGTCACGGGACTCATCGGCAGCCTTGCGGCCAACCTCGGGGTTGGCGCCGGCGCCCAGGCCGCGGGTAAGGTCGGTGCCGATGTGCACCTTGATATCGGCATCAGAGATCGCGAGTGCCTGAGCATCGGTGTTGATGGCAACAAACTCGACGCCGCGGATGCCCTCTTCGATCATTCGATTGACCGCGTTGGTACCGCCGCCGCCGACGCCGACCACCTTAATGACGGCAAGGTAGTTGTTGATCTCTGTCTCGTGCATGTCGGTCCTCCGAACAAAGGTTATAGCCATAGCATGGGTCGACCCCTGCGCACATTAACCTTCAGGTTGAAAGTAAATGCAAAGGTAAACTGTATTATGTTTGCACATTATGAACGTATCAGTCAAATAATTGACCGTGAAAACCAAACAAACCAGATAAACGGCGTGGTATGGCCCCTCAACAAAGCATCAACCAGCGCTACGAGGTCGGAGCATTCCTAAATGTGTAGTTGCCTGGAGAGCGCACATTGATATACGTTACGCCCTCTACCTGCGAAAGCAACTTGGTGACTACGCGTTCCTTCTTGGCGATATCGTCCGATTCGCCCAGCGACACCTCAATGCCGTTATTGAGGTTTGCCGAGATGGCTTCGACCGAAGGCGTAGAAATATCCTTGACTTGTCCCAAGAACTCGCTCGAAAAACCACGCACATAATCCAGGCCGGCCTTAACGGCCTTGGAGTTCACCGCCTGGCCGGAAACCGGAGCGACATCCGCCGAGACATCAGTCAACAACACCGCGCCATAATGCTTGGCGAGCGCCAGCGCGGCATCGATTCCGGTCAAGGTATTTGAGCCCTGCCCTGTCGTGATGACGTTGCCCTGGTCGTCCACTTCGACCGACGTCGACAGCGGGGCGATCCAGGTGTCATCGTCTCCGATAGCCCAGGCAAGGTCGTCGGAGCTGATATACGCAATGGCGATAACTTTACGCTCCGTCGGCGTGATGATAAGCGTATGGGGAAACTGGCGCTGGACATCCACGCCCGAAACCCACGGGTTCTGCTTGAGATCCTCGGTAATCTGGTCGGGATCGACGTTAAAAAGCGACGTTCCCTCGGGCAAGTCGATCAGCTGGATAGCATCGTGCTTCGTCACATGCTCGCTGCCTTGAATCTGAATATCAGTGGCAGTAAACAGTCCAGAGTTGATCACCACGGTGGCAACGACGACGAGCACGGCCAAGACGACCAGAACGCCGCCCACGATTTTGCCTTTGCCTGTAACGACAGAAGCGGCGTCTGATGTTTTATTTGCCATCGCTCCAAGTGAAGATAACGGGTTGAAACCTTTTTTACTCGAAGGCTTCTTGGCGGTAGCCGGCACCGATGTCAGCGAGCGCGGTTTCGATGCGCCCAGCGTGCGACCTGGACGCGCCGCTTTAGTTCCCGTCGAGGGCTTGGGAGCTGCCATGGGACGGGCAGGCTTGGCGCCCATAACAGGCTTTGACGTCGTCGAGGGACGCGAGGACTTTTTTGCGGCCGGACGATTACCGAGCTGCGAGCCGACGACCGGACGACTGGTCTGTCGAGCATGCCCGACAGACTTAGAGTGCGCGACGGTATTGCGTTGAGGTTTGGCAGGCGCGCCGGAACGCCCTCCGGCGCGGCGGAAGGTGGGTTTCGATGCTCTAGAAGCCGAGGAATTTAACTTCCGGTCTGAGCTCGATGCCATACGCCTCCCTCACCTTTCCGTGCACATGTCTAATAACCGCGGCAACGTCATCGGCCGAGGCAGTTCCGTTATTAACGATAAAATTAGCGTGAACGGGCGAAACTTCCGCGCCGCCAATCGAAAAACCCTTTAATCCACAATCCTCGATAAGCTTGCCCACACTCGCATCGGGCGGGTTGCGAAAGACAGACCCGCAGGATGCGCGACCCATGGGCTGCGTACGCTTGCGCCTCGTCAGGTACCGCTCCATGCGCTCGCGAATGTCGGCCTTGGGCGCCGGTTTAAGCTTGAACACGCACTCGAGGATGATCTCATTGCGGGGAAGGCTACATTCGCGGTAGCCCCAAGTGATCTCGGACCCCGCATAATGCTTGATACCGGATGCCGGGTCAAACGTTACGACATCCTCAACCAGCGAGCCAATCCACTCGGTCCGTGTGCCGGCATTCATAGATATCGCACCGCCGACCGAACCAGGAATGCCAACGGCAAACTCAAGGCCCGAGAGGCTACGCGACAGGGCATCGTTGACCAGGCGCGCAAACATCACGCCCGCACCGACCGTCAGCGTACAACCGTCATCGGCAACAACCGTGCGCTGAAACTCACGTCCGAGCGAAATGACGGCACCGCGATAACCGCCATCGGCAACCAGCAGATTGGAGCCCTTGCCGATGATGACCCACGGCACCTGCTCGCGATCGAGCACCGCCACGGCGCGGCGGAGGGCATGATAGCTATGGCACGTCACAAAGAGGTCGGCCTTGCCGCCGATACGATAGCTCGTATGACGCGCAAGGCGCTCGTCCTCGATCACATCCGTGTCGATCATGCCCGAGAGCGCCATGACGGCGTTAAACAGACCCATTAGACTTAAGCGTCTTTCTTGGCAGTCAGATACTCAATGAACTCGGGGCCGACGGTCGTAACGTCGCCGGCACCCATGGTGAGCAGCAGGTCGCCCTCGCCCACCATCTGCTCGAGCTCCTGATTGAGCTCAAGACGGCTGGAGCAGTACACGACCTCCTTGCCAGGATGCTTGGCGCGCACGGTATCGGCGAGCATCTTAGAGGTGACACCCGGAATGGGCATCTCGCCAGCCGAGAACACATCAATCAGCAGCAGTTTATCGGCATTGGCAAATGCATCGGCAAAGTCGTCGCACAGGGCCTGCAGGCGCGAATAGCGGTGCGGCTGGAACACGACGTCGACGTGCTTGTAGCCCAGCGACGAAGCGGCGGCAAGCGTCGCCTTGATCTCGGTGGGGTGATGGCCGTAATCATCGACCACGGTGATGCCATCGATATCGCCCACGTGGGTAAAGCGACGGCGGACGCCCTCAAAGCTCGAGAGCGCCTTGGCGGCGGCGTCGATGTCAAGGCCCAGGACATGGGCGACGGTGAGCACGGCCGTGGCGTTGAGCATGTTGTGGCGACCGGGATTGCTCTTGATCTCCACAGCGTGCTCAGTGCCGTCCTCAAAGCGAACGATAAAGTCACTCTGGATGCCCTTGACATCCGGGTGCACGCAGACGATGTCGTTGCTCTCGGCAAAGCCGTAGGAAAGCACGTGACGGCCCGTCGACTTGGCGAGCTCGACCAGATGCGGGTCCTCGCCGCAGACGATGACGGTGCCGTCCTCGCCCACCAGGCTCATGAATTTGGCGAAAGTTGCCTCGATCTCCTCGATACCCGAGTAGTGATCGAGGTGGTCGGCCTCGACGTTGGTCACAATGACCACGTTGGGGTTCAGGAACAGGAAGGAGCTGTCGGACTCGTCGGCCTCGGCGACAAAGTAGTCTCCCGAGCCGTTCTTGCCGTTCGTGTCATAGCCCTCGACGATGCCGCCGATCAAGAAGCTCGGATCCAGACCCATGCGGTCGAGCATGGTGGCGCACATCGAAGACGTGGTGGTCTTGCCATGCGTGCCGGCAACAGCGACGGTAGTGTAGCCGTGGCCCAAAGCAGAGAGCATCTTGGCACGGGGCCACACGGGAATGCCCAGCTCGCGAGCGCGCACGAGCTCAGGGTTGGACTCCGGAATAGCGGTGGAGACAACAACCACGTCGGGCTTGACCTCGTCGATCGTGGCTGCCTCATGGCCCACATGCACCTTCACACCAGCGCGTGTAAGCTGGCGGATATAACGTGACGTCTTAAGGTCGGAGCCGGTAACGGCATAACCGCGCTCGTGCAGAACGAGGGCGATGCCGCTCATGCCGGCGCCGCCGATACCGATAAAGTGGGCGCTCTTAAACTCGGGCGCGGAGGTTGCAGTCTGGGAATCAGCCATGTGCTCGTGTACTCCTTGCGTAAACACTGCCTGTAACCCGTTAACTGTACCGCACCTACCGCATCAGCGCGAGGGCGACCGACGATATCCCGTCTAACTAACGCAAACCCTCTACCGCATCGGCCAGAAGAGCGGCGGCCCTATCCTGAGCCAGACCACGCGCCGCCTGACGCATGACGTCGCGCTCTGCCGCGTCATCGACCAGGTGCAGCAGCTCATCGGCAAAGGCAGAACCGTCGATATCGGCATCGGCACAGAGCACGCCGGCCCCGGCGTCGACCAGATAACGGGCATTGGTGGTTTGGTGGTCGGCCGTCGCATGCGGATACGGCACGAGTATCGAGGGCACGGCGAGCGCAGCGATCTCGGCCACGCTCGATGCACCCGAACGCGAGAGCACCAAATCGGCAGCAGCCAGCATATCGCCCATGTTGTCGATGTAAGGCTGGACGCGGTAACGCTTCGCCTCCTCGGGCGTCAGCGCCAAAGCGCGCTCGGTCTCCTCAAAGCCGTCGGCACCCGTCGAATGCAACACATAGAGGTTCTTGCGCGAAAGCAGCTCGTTTTTGAGCGAAACCGCGCGCTCGTTGAGGTGCTGGGCGCCAAGTGAACCGCCAAAGACGAGCAGCAGCGTAGCGTCCTCGGGAACGCCAAGTGCCTTGCGGCCGCGAGCACGATCGCCCTCGATCACCGAGCGACGTACGGGGTTGCCGGTCATGAGCACGTGGTCAGGGTCACCTTCGCGCTCAAAGACCGAGCGCGCTGCCGGCACCGAGATGCACACGCGAGCGGCGTGGGAGTTCATCATCTTGTTGGCCAGGCCCGGAACAGAGTTCTGCTCATGTAGCAGATACGGAACGCCTGCGCCCTTGCACCACCCCAGCAGCGGAACCTCGACATAGGCACCAAAACCGATGGCAGCATCGGGCTTGCCGACCTTTGAGAAATGACTGGCGAGCGCACGCTTGGCCTTGTTGACACGCCACAGCGAGGTCAGCGCCGTCCAGGGACGGGAGCGGTCGAAGCCCGTGACCGTAATGGGCACAAAATCAAACCCAGCCTCGGGGACCAGACGACCCTCGAGCTTGCGCGACTGGCCCACGAACACAACGTGGTGGCCACGGTCATGCAGCTCCTCGGCCAAAGCGAGCGCGGGGTTAATGTGTCCTGCCGTGCCGCCGGCTGCAATAGCAACGGTCATCTTATCGGTCATGGTAGTCCCTTCGTACACGCGGTCCCTGGTCGTCGGTGCGCAAACGCGCCGACGGGTCCGAGTTCAAATCGATTCGATTATATCCGCCGCCCGCGCTGCGAGGGCTGGGGCGCTGCGGACGACCTTGCGGCGCCGTTCGCTGACGCGGACGGGCTGCCGGCTCGGTCGCAGAGCCATCCAGAACGGTAAAGCCGTTACGCGAAGATCGCTCGCCGCGTACGTGGGGCACGCCGGCGGTACTCTCATCCATAACGGCAAAGCTCTCGCGGCGACGGTCGTACTCATCGCGACGGGCGCTCTCGTACGAAACGCGCAGGATCAGACCGGCAAGCATAAGCGACACAATAATCGACGAACCGCCGTAGCTAATAAACGGCAACGGTTTGCCCGTCATGGGAAACACGTTGAGGATGCCCAGCGCATTGATCAAAAACTGCACCGCGAGAATGACCGCGGAGCCAGACGCCATGAGCGCGCCCCGACGATCGGTCGCCTGCTCGGCAATGCGAAACGCCGAGTAGATCAGCATCGCAAACACCAAGAAGAACAGCACGGTTCCGACAAAACCGACTTCCTCGCCAATGATGGCCAGGATGTAGTCATTGTGCGCCTCGGGCAGATACGAGTACTTCATGGTTGAGTTGCCGATGCCACGGCCGAACAGACCGCCCGAGGCAAAGGCCATGATGGCAAGCGTGGCCTGATAGCCGTCACCATACTCGTCGGCCCAAGGGTTCAAGGCAACCTGAATACGCACCATACGGTACGGCTCTGCAACAAGCGCAATCACGATCACGAGAATGCCGAAGATTATCACGCCGATGATAAATCTGGGGTCGAGACCCGCAAACAACGCCATGCACATGAGGGTCAATAGGATGATCAGGACGGTACCGAAATCGGGCTGGATAAAGATCAGAAAGAGCGAAATGCCCAGGTAGATGCCCATCTTGCGAAGGAATTCGTTGATGTTGCCACCGGGCGAGAAGAAGCGATCAAGCATGATGGCCGAATACGCAATGGCAAATGGCTTTAAAAACTCGGAAGGCTGGAACTGAATGCCGGCGATGTTGAGCCAGCGCGTGGCGCCACGGCTGCCGCTGCCCACCAAGAACACCAGAAACAGTAGCCCTATCATGCCTATGAGAAAGATCCTGAGCACATCCTCCCCAAACCAGCTGTCCGGCAAAACGCGCACGATGGCAATCAGCGCCAGAACACCAACCACGGCAAACGCGGCCTGTCGACCCAGGAAAAACGTCGCCGAGCCATTCTCGTGCAGCGCCTCGACCGAAGACGCCGAGTACACCATCAGCAGACCAAAGCACACCAAAGTAAACAGGCAGGCCATAAATATCAGACGGGGGCGCATGATGCGGGCGGGAACGCCGGCAATATAGCGTTCGCTAAACGACTGCCCGCCGCGACCGGAACGCGGTGTGCTACGCCGCGAGGAAGCACGGTCCGAGTCGGGCCTCCTCATACCTTGTCGGGGGCTCTCCTCTCTCACCGGCAACCCCTATTCCATTTGCGATTTCGCCGCAGCGGCAAGCTGGGCCACATAGTCCTTAAACACGCGGCCTCGCTCCTCATAGCCCGAGAACTCATCGAACGAAGAGCAGGCAGGAGAAAGTAAGATCACGTCGCCACGGCTCGACAGCGAACGGGCGACGTCCACGGCATCGCGCAGGTCATCCGCCTGGGCGATATCCACATCGCCATCGACATCGGCCTCGTCCATAGCGGCGGTGAAACGCTCGCGCGCATCGCCAAAGCAGACGACCGAGCGTACGTTATCCATAACAACGCGCGCGAAGTCCGTGAGCGGCGTGCCCTTATCGTGGCCGCCGAGCAGCAAGATCACGTCGTCATCGGGAAATGCCGTCAGCGCCTTCTCGACCGCATCGGTGTTGGTCGCCTTGGAATCGTTGACGTAGCGCACGCCGTCAATCTCGCCGCACGGCTCCACGCGGTGCTCGAGCGGCTGGAACGAGGCCAGACCGCGGCAGACACCATCGACATCGGCACCGACTGCCAGGGCAGCCGTGGCAGCGCACAAGGCATTGATAACATTGTGATGGCCCGAGATCTTGAGTTCGGACGTGGCGACAAGCTGAGTCTCGACGCCCTTCAGGCGCACGACCATTTTGCCGTCGCGCACAAAGGCGGCGTCTGCACCCTCGGGCTCGTCAAAAGCGACCTTGCAGATGCGGCGACCCGGCGTATAGATGTACTCATCGAACTCGTGAATGCCGGCGTCTTCGACGTCGACGACCACCAGATCGTCATCGACCATATTGTCAAACAGCTTGATCTTGGCAAGCGCATAGTTCTTATGGCTCTTATGCCAGCCCAAATGGTCGGGAGTGATGTTGAGCAGCACTGCCACGCGAGGGTGGAGCTCGGTGGTCGTAGCAATCTGATAGCTCGAGAGCTCAGCCACAAACCACTCGTTGTGGGCTCGGCCGTCAATCTCATTGACCGGCGGCTCGCCGATGTTGCCGACAGCTACGCTGGCCTCGCCGGCAGCCTTGAGCAGATAATCGGTCAGCGACGTGGTGGTCGTCTTGCCGTTGGTGCCCGTGATGGCAATCCAGTTATCGGGCGACAGGCGATAGGCAAACTCGGGCTCACCCATAATCTGGGCGGCATGCTCGCGCCCGGCCTTAAAGAAGCCCGAGAACTCCGAGATGCCCGGGCACGTCACGCATACGTCATAGGCGCCCTCGACCTGTTCGGTCCCATAGACAAACGACGCACCAGCAGCCTCGAGCGCACGCGTGGCGTCATTGGGCTCAGAGGTGCCGCCGCCATACACGGTAACGGCGCTTACGCGCTCGGGATGTGCCAGCGCCCAGCGGGCGACATCGAGACCGGATTTGCCCTGACCCAAAACGAGCAGGCTAAAGACTTCAGCAAGAGGCATGAAAGACCACTATCCCAACTGGAAGAACAGAGCAAGGCCAACGGCACCAAATGCCGCAGCGATAATCCAAAAACGGATGACGACCTTGGTCTCGGCCCAACCCTTCTTTTCGAAATGATGATGGATGGGCGCCATAAGGAAGACGCGCTTGTGCGTAAAGTGGAAGTAGACAACCTGAATCATGACCGACAGGGTCTCAACGATAAACAGGCCGCCGATGATGAGGGAGACGACCTCGGTGTTAGTCATGATGGACGTACAGGCAAACGCGGCACCCAGAGCAAGCGAGCCGGTATCACCCATAAAGATGCTCGCCGGATAGCAGTTGAACCACAGAAAGCCCAAGCAGGCACCGGCACACGCGGTGCAGAAGATGGACAGGTTCACGTCTCCGTGCAGAAACGCCATGGCAGCCATGGCGAGCATGGCGATCATGGAGGTGCCGCCAGCAAGACCGTCAAGGCCATCGGTCAGGTTCACGGCATTAGAAAGACCGGCAATCATCAACCAGCAAAAGACAATATAGAGCCACGGGAACGAATAGCCGCAGATGGTGGTCGAAAGCACGCCAAGGTCGATCGTCAACCCACCGGGAAAACGAATCTCGGGGGCGACGCCGCACCAGTTGACGGCAAGTACCGTAAAGGTGACACAGATAATGGTTAGGCCGATCATCTTGGCATGGGGCGTCAGACCGAGCGAGCGCCCATGCGTAACGGAGGTCAGGTCGTCGATCAGGCCCAGCACGCCGGTCGCCAGCGTGGCGAGCAGCACGAGTACGAGCTCGGTGGTGAGCTTGCCCATCAGCAGGCAGGTCAGCGAGATCGCGACGAGGATGACAACGCCACCCATGGTGGGCGTTCCCTGCTTAACCAAATGACGCTTGGGGCCGTCGGCACGAACCTGTTGGCCGATACCCTCGACCTTGAGCAGCTTGATCCACCACGGCATGAGCAGCAGCGCAATGGCTGCGGCGATGCCAAGCCCCAAAAAAGCCTGATACGTTGGATACGAGGGATTGCCGAACATGGGCTAGCACACACCTTCCACAAAGCGGTCGAGCTCAACAAAGCGGGAACCCTTGACCAGTACAACATCATGTTTTTCAAGCGCGCCGCCCATGCGGTCGAGCACCTGCTGATAATCGGAGAACACCTGGATGCGGTCCTCGTCCATGCCCATCATGCGTGCGGCATCGGCCATAAGCTGGGCCAGCTCACCACCCACGCACGCCAGCATGTCGAGCTTCTTGGCGGCGGCATAAGCGCCCACGAGCTCATGCATGCGAGGAGCCTCATCGCCCATCTCGCCCATCTCGCCCAGGATCGCCATGCGAGACCCCGTGCACGAAAGCGAGCACAGCAGGTCGAGACCGGCTGCCATCGATTCGGCGCTGGCGTTATAGGAGTCATCGATGACGCGGGCACCGCTCTTGGCGCGCTTGATCTCCTGGCGGTGACCGGTGATCGTGAGGCCCCTAAAGGCAGCATCGATCTGCTCGGGCGTCACGCCCAGGCGATAGGCAACCGCGGCGGCCTTAACGGCATTAGGAACGGACTGCACGCCGGGGATGGCAAGCATGGTATCGATTGTCTCGCCCTGACCAAAATCGAGCGTAAAGACCGGACGGCCCTCGTCATCAACGCGAACGTCGCGGGCGCGGACCTCATCATCGTCAGAGACACCGGCCAGCATCACGTCGATACCAGCAGGCTGGGCGAACGTATCGCGAATGAACGGCGTAAAATCGTCCTCGCCGCCCAAAACCAGCAGCGGCAAATAGTCGCCGGCGGCGCACATGCCCTGTACAATCTCGGCCTTAGCGCGGGCGATGTTCTCGCGGCTGCCCAAAATGCCGATATGAGAGGTGCCGATCTTGCTCACGATGGCAAGGTTGGGATTGGCGGACTGGGACAGGCGCTCGATCTCGTGGAAATGGTTCATGCCCATCTCGAGCACCAGGATCTCGGTATCGGCCGGAGCGGAAAGCACCGTGAGCGGCATGCCGATCAGGTTATTGAAATTGCCCTTGGTGGCCCAGACACGATAGCGCTTGGCAAGCACAGCGGCGAGCACGTCCTTGGTCGTCGTCTTGCCGATGGAACCGGTAATGCCAACGACCAGGCAGCCAAGCTCCAGGCGATACGCATGCGCCAAACGCAGCAGAAACTCCTCGGGATCATCGGTCAGCAAGATGGCACAGCCCTTGTCCTGCGCCAGCGAGACCAGCTCGGCCTCGGGCTCACGCGTCATCACGACGGCGCCGGCACCCGACTGGACCGCACGGGAAGCAAAATCATTGCCGTCGACGTTTTCACCGGGAAAGGCGACGAAAATCGTCCCTTCCTCGACCTGGCGCGAGTCGATAACGCACCCGCGGCATACCCGATCGACTTCTCCCGTCACGGTTCGGGCCCCTGTTGCGGCCGCGAGGTTGTTGACGGCGATCTCTATCATTGCAGCTCCCCTGTAAACCTAAATAATGCTATCGGCGTATTGTATCCCAGCGCCGCGCATGCGTGGTGCAGGGCATGTGAACACCCCTCATATGGGACAACAAACCACGCCCCAAAGATTGTAACCCCCTACTTCGTGTGCGGGATACCCAGCACGTCGAGCGCGTTGGCCATAATGGACTGGAACGGCACCGCAGCGGCATCTGAGCCGCTCGGCGTTCCGTCGAGCGTGATATAGCACAGCACCTTGGGCGATTGTGCCGGTGCAAAGCCCATAAAGGACGACATGTAGTTCTCCTTGAGGTAGCCGCCGTTCTCGTCGGCGCGTTCGGCCGTACCGGTCTTACCCGCCACGTCATAGCCGTCAACCGCGCCGCCAACGCCCGTTCCCTCCGACACGACCGTCTGCATGCACGATGTCACCTGGGATGCGGCATCCTCCGAAATCGCGCGCTCGCCTTCGCCCCAGTCCTTCTCGTCGCCTTTGCTGGACTTATAGAAGTGCGGGGTCATCATCACGCCGCCGTTGGCGATGCCGCCCACGGCACGTGCGATCTCAATCGGCGAGACAGACAGCGCCTGTCCAAAGCTCATCGAGCCCAGCGTGGCGCCGTCATACTGGTCACGCTCCTTGACGATGCCCAGGCTCTCGCCCGGAAAATCGACACCAGAGCTGTGACCGATGCCCCACTTGTCCACATAGGCAGCAAAGTCGTCGGCACCGATCTTGCGCCCCACCAGGACAAATCCCACGTTGGACGAACGGCGCATCATCTCGCGCACATCCATGGTCATGGCGTAGTCGCGCTTGTCGGCATCGGTGACGGTATCGTCGCCCACCTTGATGCTCGCCGGCACCTCAAACGACGTACTCGACCGCACGACGCCCAAGTCGAAGCCGGCGCCCGCCACGAGCGTCTTAAAGACCGAGCCGGGCTCGTAGGCGTCGGTGACCAGGCGCAGGTTCATATCCTCGGTCTTGGCGTTTTCCAAATTGGTCTGGTCGTAGGTCGGATACGAGCAGGCTGCCAAGATCTCGCCTGTCGTAGGATCGGTGACCAGCGCCGAGCCGTTCTTGGCCTTTGTCTTCTCGACAGCCTCTGCCAGGGCATCCTCGGCCGCACGCTGGATATTGACGTCGAGCGTCGTCACGATATCAACGCCGTCGACCGCAGCCACCTTTTTATAGGCACCGCCCGCGATATAGCTGCCGTCCCTCGCGCGCTCGCGTACGAGAGAACCGTTCGTGCCGGTCAGAAGCTTGTTGTATTGCTTTTCGAGACCCGTCAAGCCGTCGTTGTCTACATTCACTACACCCAGCACCTGCGATGCCAGATTGCCGTATGGATATACGCGCTTCATGGCCTGCTCAAAAAGCACGCCGGGCAGGTTCTTCTTCTCCAGCGCCGCAGCGTCGTCTTCGTCCACCTGGCGCTTGATATACACCCAGGTTCCATCGGACTCAACGAGCTTGCGGCAGGTCTTTTTATCGATTCCAGTTGCCTTGACCAGCGCCGACACCGTCTTGTCAACATCCTCGACAAGCTGGGGGTTCACGGCGATGTTGCGACATTCGGCCGACGACGCCAGCACGTTACCGTTGCGGTCGTAGATGGTGCCACGTTTGGCATAGAGGGTCTGCGCAAGCAGGCGGCGCGCATCGGCACGCTCGCGCAGTTTATCGGCTTCGACAATTTGATAGTCGCCAAGGCGAAAGACGCCCAAGCCCAAGCCAAGCCCAATGAAGCCCATGACGGCTTTGCGGCGAGGCAGAGGCGTGCCCGTGAGCCATTCGGTCGACGAACTCTTGCGCGACCTGGTGTTATGCACTTGAGGGCCGCCCGAGCCGCGAAGTCGCGACGCCGGGTCGTTGCCACGGGACTGCCCGGCGTTGTAAGATTGCCGACCCGTTCCTTGATAACCAGAACGTCCCCGCGACGAGGGACGTCCAGAACCGCGGCCCCCATCGGAACCGCGGCGATAGTCATTTGTCATACTCAGCTACCGTCTTGCTACTGAGCGGTCGCGGTCGCGTTGGCGCCCGCGGCTGCATCCTGCGAAAAGTCAAGTGTAACGCTCTCGCTGGGCTCCACCATGCCATAAGCGCCCGCAAGGTCGCGAATGCGCGTGTCGGCGCCATAGACCGAATGCATGACCTCCAGGTCGGAGCTCTCATCGGTCGCCTTTTCGAGCGTATTGGTAAGCTCGGCGTTACTGTTGAGCACCTGGGCCGTAACACCGGCGAGCGCCACGCGGGCGACGCCGATCGTCATGAAGATAGCCGCAATGATGCAAAACGTTTTAAGAACGCTCATGAAAACCGGGCTTACCGCCTGGTTTGCCTGACGGCCCGCGCCCGTGTAGACATCAAAGCGCGGCGTGCGCTGCTCACGGGGAGCAACGGGGGCCTGCGGCGTCTCACGATAGGCGGGCATGGCGTTCATATCATAGGCGAGTGCTGCGCTTGAAGTGTTGTAGCCCATGATATGCCGCCTCCCATCCCGAGTACGTTGGTAGTGTGTTTAAGCTTCGTTTATGGTGCGAGCGGGAGGTCCAATATCACGCGGTCGCGCCTACAGACGCTGCGCCACGCGGATTTTGGCTGATCTCGCCCGAGGGTTGCGCTCAACCTCATCAGGCTGTGCAACCAAGGGTTTGCGGGTGATGACCTTGAGTATCGGCACGTTGCCGCACACGCACACCGGAATCTCCGGCGGACACGTGCACCCCTGGCTCATCTCCTTAAAGTGGTTCTTTACGATACGGTCCTCGAGCGAGTGATATGAGATGACGCAGATACGTCCGCCCGGGTTGAGCCACCTGGTGGCGGCATCAAGCCCTCGTTCGAGCACATCGAGCTCGTGATTGACCTCGATGCGAATGGCCTGGAAACTTTTCTTGGCCGGGTGTCCGCCATGCCGACGAGCGGCAGCCGGGATACCCGCCTTGATGATCTCGACAAATTGGCCGGTGGTTTCGATCGGTTCTTGCTCGCGGCGGCGCACGATCTCGCGCGCGATCTGCGAGGCGAACTTCTCTTCGCCGTAGACGCGTAGAATCCGAGCGAGGTCGTGTTCGTTATAGGTGTTGATGACCTCAGCTGCGTTTAAGGTGTTATTACCCGGATCCATCCGCATGTCCAATGGGGCGTCCTCGTTATACGAAAAGCCCCTTCCAGGGATATCGAGTTGCGGTGACGAAACGCCCAAATCGAACAGGAAGCCATCGACCCCGGGCACCTCGGCCGAGCAAAGCAGCTCGTCCAAGTCGCCGAAGTTGCCCTTCAGCAGCTGGTGCGGAACGCCGGGAACCTCGCGGTCCAGACGGGCGCCAGCGGCCTCGAGGGCCATGTCGTCCTGATCGACGCCGAGCAAAAGACCCGTCTCCCCCACCTGCGCAGCCATCTTTACCGAATGGCCGGCACCGCCAAGGGTGCAATCGCAGACAACGGAGCCGCTCTTTAGCCGCAGCGACTCAAGCACTTCGCCGAGCATGACAGGTTCATGCCGATATTCTTGTGTCAAGATCCCACGCTCCATCCGTTACCCGTGCCTTGCCCTTACGAGAAGAAGAGGTCCAGCAGGGCCTCATCGTCATCGTCCTCATCGGCCGCGGCGCGATCCCAAACCTCAAGGTGGTCGTAGTTGCCCACAACCGTGACCTCGCGGTCGAGGTTCGCCTGCTTGCGGAGAGACTCGGAAAGACCGATACGACCGGCGCTGTCCACGTCCATCGACGTGGTGCGCTTGTTGATCGCCCTCATGAGCTTCTGGTCATTAATGTCACGCGGGTTAAAACCCTCGTGGCCCTCACGACCCGCGAAGAGTCCTTCGACCCACTTATCGAAGGCCTCGGCAGAGAACACGTACAGAGCATCGACATCCAGGGCTTTGAACACGCGAACGTGCTCTCCAAGCTCCTCGCGAAGGGGTGCAGGCAGGGACAGACGACCTTTTGCATCGAGATTGCGCTCGTATGCACCAGTCATTCCCATGTGCGCCCTCCCCTCGGTTACTCAGATGGCACGTACGCGGGGAACCACCCCGCCTGTCGACGTCATTAATAATATGGGGAACCGCCCCATTTTTCAACACCTTTCCCCACCCCTTCCCCCACCCCGCCCCACCACTCCACCCACCATATATTGCAAAACACCCCCAATCATATGTTCGAAAACACAATATGTTGTGTTTACAGCAACGGCGGGATGCCACCTGTGGCACCCCGCCTTTCAACCTCAACCTTCAAGTTGACCTTGAGGCGATTTTTGCGTCCCTTTACATGCCGTTCACATCGCCCCCAAACTCCCCCACCCAAGGCACATGCGGCCCGCCACCGCGACGACAAGTGGCAAAAAATGGGACGGACCCCAGATTGCCCATGCGCGCGCAAAAGCACGCCGCGGCAATCTGGGGCCCGTCCCCAAATACCTATAGATATGCAGGCCAGCGATGTGTTAACGATGTGCCAGCGGGTGCGCCGCCAGATAGACCTCGGTCAGTTGCGTACGATCGACATGCGTGTAGACCTGCGTGGTCGATATATCGGCATGTCCCAAGATCTCCTGTAGCACACGGAGGTCTGCACCGCCCGCAAGCATATGGGTGGCAAAGGAGTGACGCAGCGTATGGGGATGGAGTCCCACCAGCCCCACCTGGCGCCCGTAGCGCTCACAGATGGCATGGATGCCCTGGCGCGACAGACGGCGGCCGTTCTTATTTAAAAAGACCGCCGAGGTCTCGGTTCCGTGGGCATGGGCCGCCAAGCGAGAACGCCCCTCAGTTAAATAGAGCGTCAGAGCTCGCGCCGCGCTTCCCACCAGCGGGGACAGGCGTTCCTTTGAGCCCTTACCGCGAACGAGCACAAAGCCATCGTCGATATGGATATCGCCCACATCGAGCCCCACCAACTCGCTCACACGCAAGCCGCATCCGTAGAGCACTTCCAAGATGGCATGGTCGCGCAAGCCCATCTCGCCCTCGGGGAAGTCTTGATCGAGCAGCGCCGAGACATCCTCCACCGATAGATACTCCGGCAAACGCTCAGCCTTTTTAGGCAGGCGCAACGCCGCCGTTGGATTTTGGGCCACAATCCCATCGCGCACCAAAAAGGCATGCAGGCCCTTCACGGCCGCAAGCGCACGCTCCACCGAGGCATCGGAATAGCCCCCATCGCGACGGTCGGCGACAAAGCCCTCCACGACCTGACGAGTCGCCTCATCAAAAGACATGATGCCCGCCCGCTCCAGATAGGCGCAGTACGTCGTCAGGTCACGACGGTAGGCCGCAATCGTGTTGCGCGCCAAACCCCGCTCGACCGCGAGGTAATCGAGATACTCCCCCGCCGCCACGGCGAGCGACGAGGGAGTAGCTTCGGTATGTTCTTTGTTCGCCGGCACCCTTAGTCCGTAGCGAGGTTCATGGGCGTCACCTGTAGGCGATCGACACCCTCGTGCTGACCGATCGAGGCACGCACGAACTCTCGGAACAGCGGCTGCGGGTTGGTCGGACGGCTCTTGAACTCGGGGTGAGCCTGGGTTGCCACATACCACGGATGCACGTCGCGCGGCAGCTCGACCATCTCGACCAGGCGCTCGTCGGGTGAGAGGCCAGAGATAACCAAGCCGGCGTCCTCGAGCTGGTCGCGGAAGGCGTTGTTAAACTCAAAGCGGTGACGGTGACGCTCGTAGACGAGATCCTCGCCATATGCCTCGCGAGCGAGGGTATCGGCGGCGAGCTTGCACGGATAGGCGCCCAGACGCATGGTGCCGCCCTTCTCGGTCACATCCTCCTGCGAGCTCATCAGATCGATGACGCTAAACGGACCGTCCGGGTCGAACTCGGAGGAGCTGGCGCCGGCAAGGCCGACGACGTTGCGGGCGAACTCGCACACGGCCACCTGCATACCCAGGCAAATGCCCAGATACGGAATCTTGTGCTCGCGGGCAAACTCGGCCGCGAGGATCTTGCCCTCCAGGGCGCGCTTGCCAAAGCCGCCGGGGACCAGGATGCCCGAAGCGTCGCCCAGAACTTCGGAGACATTCTGCTCGTCGAGGCTCTCGCCGTCGACCAGCTGGACGTCCACATGGCGATCGTAGAAGACACCCGCATGGTGCAGGGCCTCGATAACCGACAGGTACGCATCGGGCAGCTGCGTGTACTTGCCAACGACGGCAATCTTCACCTTGTCGGCGTGATGGTTGGCGTGATTCTGTTTGCGCAGGAACTCGTTCCACTCGCTCATGTCGCGCTCACGCGGGTCCAGACCCAGGCGCTCGCAAATGCGCAGGTCAAAGTCCTGCTCGGCAAGCAGCTGCGGAACATCGTAAATGCTCGCGCAGTCCTCGTTGGTAAAGACGCAATCGGTGTCGACGTCGCAGAAGCTTGCGATCTTCCCGCGGATAGCGTCATCGATATGGTGGTCGGAGCGCAACACGATAATATCGGGCTGGATGCCAAAGCTGCGGAGCTCCTTGACGGAATGCTGCGTGGGCTTGGTCTTGACCTCGTGGGCGGCGGCGATATAGGGAACGAGCGACACGTGGATGTAGCAGACGTTCTCGGGGCCGGCCTCCTTGCGGTACTGACGAATGGCCTCGACAAACGGTTGGGACTCGATGTCGCCGATCGTGCCGCCCAGCTCGGTGATGACTACATCGGAGCCGGTCTGCTCCTCGATGCGGCGGAACTTGTCCTTAATGGCATTGGTGACGTGGGGAATCACCTGCACGGTACCGCCCAAAAAGTCGCCGCGACGCTCACGGGCGATTAGGCTTTTGTAGATGGCACCGGTCGTAAAGTTGGAATCGCGGGTCAGGTTCTCATCAATAAAGCGCTCGTAATGACCCAGGTCCAGGTCGGACTCGTAACCATCCTCGGTAACGAAGACCTCACCATGCTGGAACGGGCTCATGGTGCCGGGGTCGACGTTCAGATACGGGTCGGCCTTCTGCATCGTTACTTTGTAGCCACGCGACTTGAGCAGACGGCCCAGCGAGGCCGCGGTGATACCCTTGCCCAGGGACGAAACCACGCCACCGGTTACGAACACATGCTTGGTCATATTGAGTTACCTGCGCTTCCCGTAGAAGTTGTCCATACACATCTTACGGGTCTTCATTGTAATACTCGCGCCGCGGACCGTTCGCAATTTTTCTCGCGTGCGGTTGCATTTCTCAATCTTGAAACAAAACGCCGCCCGGTTTCCCAGGCGGCGTCGCTATGGCAAGGGTTACATGCTGCTATCGATCAGCAACCTCGTCCTCAAGCATTTCTTGAACGAGCATGCCGGTACGGACGCCCTCAAGATACCACTCACCACGTTCGGTGAGGCAAATGCCATTTGCAAGCTGACCGCCGTCGTCGCTATAACGCGAGACGACATCAATCATACCTTCGGAATCCAAGCGATCGATTGCGGCGCGGGCACGATACGGCGAAACCCCCACGCGCTCGGCAAGCGTTTTGCGCGAGAAACCATACGGCCCGCCATTGTCTTCGGTTTGCTGGTCGATCTCCATCAACACCAGCACCTCGACACGCTTCATATCGTTAACACTCGCACGACCCTTGCCCGCCATAGCAGCCTCCTCAAACCGAGCACGAGCATCTAACGCGCCGTGCGCGACCGACACACCTCACGATGGCAGGTAATATCCATCATGCGGCATCCCGCTAAGGATGAAACAGTTACGGTTATTGTATACCGCTCAAATTGTTTCTAGGCAGGTAAACAGCTATTTTTCGCCGAAATAGACGCTTTATTGATCAAAAAGCCGTACCGGGCGCTAACCCGATACGGCCAAAATGCAATGCAATTACCGCGGTGCTTCAAACTTAGCGATGGAAGAAACCGCGGCGCTCAAACTTGGGCTCGCAGCACACGTTGATACCCAGTTTGCGCAGTACCGTCTCGTCCGTCGGCGAGATAATCACGCTAAAGAAGGCATCGCAACCGCGCAGCTGCTCCAGGCCCGAAAGGACGCGAGCGGCCGTCTCACTCGTGGCCGAGGTGATCGACAGCGCCATAAGCGTCTCGTCGGTGTGGAGGCGCGGGTTTTTGCTGCCCAGGAAATGCGTCTTGAGCTTGCTGATGGGCTCGATCGCCTCATCGCTAATGACCTCGAGCTCAAGGTCGACGCCCGAGACATGCTTGAGGGCGTTCATAATGAGCGAACTTGCGGCGCCCAGGCGCGTGGAGGTCTTACCGGTCACCACGGAGCCATCGGGCATGACCATGGCACCCACGGGACCACCCGTCAGCTGCTCCCTGGTGAGGGCCGCCGAGCGCGCCGGTGAGTAGTTCTTATCGATGCCGGCTTTCTTCATAATAATCTTGAGACGGTCGACTTGCTCATCGCCCACGCCGGTACGGCGCACATTTTCGACCGCGGTAAAGTAGCGGCGAACGATCTCCATCTTGGAAGCGTCGCGGCAGGCATCGTCATCGGTGATGGCAAAGCCGACCATATTGACGCCCATGTCCGTAGGGCTCTGGTAGGGGCTCTTGCCCAGGATCTTTTCCATCAGGGCACGGACTACCGGGAAGGCCTCGACGTCGCGGTTGTAGTTGACCGTGGTCTTGTTGTAGGCCTCCAGGTGGAAGGAGTCGATGATATTGGCGTCATCGAGGTCAGCCGTGGCGGCCTCGTAGGCAATATTGACCGGATGCGTCAGAGGAAGATTCCAGACCGGGAAGGTCTCGAACTTGGCATAGCCGGCGGCCGTGCCATGCTTGTGCTCGTGATAGAGCTGAGACAGGCAGGTGGCAAGCTTGCCCGAGCCAGGACCGGGGGCAGTGACCACAACGAGCGGTCGGGCGGTCTCGACAAACTCGTTCTTGCCATAGCCATCGTCGGACACGATCAGATCGACATCGTGCGGATACCCCTCGATGGGATAGTGCAGCTTGGCGGGAATACCGAGCGCGTTCAGGCGGTTGCGGAACACATCGGCAGCGGGCTGGCCGGCGTACTGGGTGATGACCACAGCCGCGACGGCAAAGCCGTTGCCGCGGAACAGGTCGACCAGGCGCAAAACGTCCTCGTCATAGGTAATGCCCAGGTCACCGCGAGCCTTGTTCTTCTCGATGTGGTTCGCGTTAATGGCGATGATGACCTCGACGTCGTCGGCTATGCTCTTGAGCATGCGAAACTTGCTGTCCGGCTCAAAACCCGGCAGCACGCGGCTCGCGTGATAGTCGTCAAACAGCTTGCCGCCAAACTCCAAATACAGCTTGCCGCCAAACTGCGAGATGCGCTCCTTAATATGAGCGGCCTGCAGCTCGATATATTTCGCGTTGTCGAAACCCTGGCGCATGTATGGCTCCCGTCCCGTTTCGTAAATTAAGTTCCTACGCGATTATAACGGAGCCTGCCCTCCCCGATGCCCAGGCCATCAACAGGCACCAACCAAACACGCCATCGATAAGTTGCGGTGAAATAGTTCCTGTTTAACCCCTCAAGACGGCCAAACGGGAACTATTCCACCGCAACTTCCCCTTTTGGCGCAAAGTAACCTGACCCCTTTGCACCAACAGCAGAAACGTCGCGGGCAGAGAACGGACAGCGAACAGACACCAGAGCGAGCAAGCCGCCCCCTGCGCCAACAATGGCAGCGCCGCAGGTTGAGCATAAGTCAGCGAAAGCCCACCAGAGCGAGCAAGGTGACGTGAAAGAGGAGGGCATAGGCCTTTTGGCCATGCCCGACGATTGAACGTCAGATTGCCGCTCTGGCGGGCTTGCAGCGTCGAGTGGTTCCGGCGTTTGGTAAAACGCCGGAACACAAGAGCGCCCCCTCCCGCGCACGGAACGGGAGGGGGCTAAAGGTAGGAGTCTACCGGTGGGTTGACCCCACCGGACAGACGATGACCAGATGATCCTTTACAGGATCGTCAAGGTTTCCGTGGGGTACCCGTTGGGTACTTAGATCATCACGCAAGCGATGGTCAGGATGATGGCGCAGACGACGGAGAGAGCGACGATGAGCTTAAGAGCAAACTTGAGCCAGGTCGTCCACTCGATCTTGGCCAGGGCAAGACCGCCCATGATGGCGCCGGAAGTCGGGGTGAACAGGTTCACGATGCCGATGGCGGCGGAGTAGATCATGACCATGACCTCGGGCGAGAAGCCGAGCTTAACAGCCAGCGGTCCCATGATGGGCATGGACACGGTAGCCATACCAGAGGTCGAGGGGATCAGGAAGGACAGGCCGAAGTAGACCAGGAAGCTCATGGGAGCGAAGATCACGCCGGACAGGCCAGCCAGAGCATTGGCGGCAGCGTCGAGGACGTAGACGTCGAGGCCGGTGCTAGCCATGAGGACGGAGATACCACGGGCAAGAGCGATGACGAGGACAACGGACATCATGTCGGCAGCGCCGGTGATGAAGGTGTTGACGATCTGCTTCTCGGACAGGCCGCCGATAATACCGATCAGGACAGCCATGAGGAAGAACCAGGTGGAAGCCTCGTCGAAGTACCACTGGCCAATGGGCAGGCCGGTGATCAGGGCAGACCAGCCCTGAACGATGGCGTTACCGTCGGCGTCATAGACAGCGCCAGCATCGAAGAAGTTGGCGACGCCCTCGTTGAGGTCGGCTAGCGGAATGAAGCCGACGATCATGACGACGAAGGTGAAGGCAAAGGCGATCAGAACACCCTTCTGACGACCGGTGAGCTTGACCTCCTTGTTAACCTCGGAAGCAGCCTTGCCGTGAGTCTCTTCGGCGTCCTTGAGCTCCTGCATCGAAAGGATGGTGGAACCCTTGTCAGCCTTAACCTTCTTGGCATAGTTCATGACGAAGAAGATGGACATGCCGGTGGTAACAATCCACAGGACGGCACCGAGGCCGATGATGATGGACTGGTTGACCTCGATGCCAACGCCGGTCAGAGCGTCGACGGCAGCGCCGACGGCGAACGGGTTAACCGTGGAGCCGAGGCAGCCGCAGCCAGCGCCGAGCAGGACGGTAGCGGCGCCGACCATGGGGTCGAAGCCAGCAGCCATCATCGTAGCGGCGAGCAGGGCGTAGAAGGGAACAGTCTCCTCGCACATACCATAGGTGGTACCACCGAGGGAGAAGATGAGCATCAGCACGGGAACGAGCATGATCTCATTGCCCTTAAGCTTCTGCACCAGAACGGCAATGCCGTTGTCCAAGGCGCCGGTTTCGGTCATCATGCCGAGGAAGCCGCCGAGGATCATAACGAAGAGGCAAACGGGCAGAGCGTCGGCGAAGCCCTTGACAGGGGCGGTGCAGAAATCGCTCAGGCGGGCAGCGGTAACCTCGCCACCGGACGTACCGGAGACGATAACGGTAATAACCGCGACAATTGCCAGCAGAGCAAGAAGAATGGTGAACGATGAAGGCATACCGCGCTTTTTCTTAGCGGTCTCAGTCATAGTTCTCATCCCCCCTTCATAAATCATTTACTGATCTCGCCCGAAGCGGCTCTTCCGTGCCGTGCATGTCGCTCGGTGCGAGATTTTTACCAGACAAAAGCGCTCGGGGTGCGCAGCAATACACCCCGAGCGAGATGCTAGATGCTCTTACTTGAGCGTGGCGTACATGACAGCCTTGATGGTGTGCATGCGGTTCTCGGCCTCGTCGAAGACCTTGGAAGCGGGGCTCTCGAAGACCTCGTCAGTGACCTCCTGCTCGGTGATGCCGAACTGCTCGCACTTCTCGGCGCCAATCGTGGTGTTGGTGTCGTGGAAGCTGGGCAGGCAGTGCAGGAAGATGGCACCCGGGTTGGCCATAGCCATGACCTCAGAGGTAACGCGATACGGGGTGAGCTGAGCGATGCGCTCGGCCCAGACCTCGTCAGGCTCGCCCATGGAGACCCACACGTCGGTGTAGAGAACGTCGGCACCGGTGACGCCGTCCTTGACGTCGGTGGTCAGCTTGATGGTGCAGCCGTTAGCCTCAGCGATGGGCTTGCAGGCCTCGATGACGTCGTCAGCGGGCATGCACTCCTCGGGGCCGCAGGCCACGAAGTTCATGCCGAGCTTGGAGCAGACGACCATGAGGGAGCGGGCAACGTTGTTCTTGCAGTCGCCCATGAAGACGAGGGTCTTGCCCTTGATGTCGTAGTTGAAGTTCTCCTGGACGGTCAGGATGTCGGCGAGCATCTGGGTGGGATGCCACTCAGTGGTCAGGCCGTTCCACACAGGCACGCCGGACTTAGCAGCGAGCTCCTCGACGTCGTCCTGGGCAAAGCCACGGAACTCGATGCCATCATACATGCGGCCGAGAACGCGGGCGGTATCCTCGATGGACTCCTTCTTGCCCATCTGCGACGAACCCGGATCGAGGTAGGTGACGCCCATGCCCAGATCCATGCCGCCGACCTCGAAGGCGCAGCGGGTACGAGTGGAGGTCTTCTGGAAGAGCAGAACGATGTTCTTGCCCTCGAGATAGCGGTGCGGAACGCCAGCGCGCTTCATGTCCTTGAAGTTCTTGGAGAGCTTGAGCAGGTACTCGATCTCCTCGGTGGTGAGGTCGAGGAGCTTGAGGAAGCTACGGCCGGAGAGGTTAACACCCATGGTTCGTTTCCTTTCGAAGAAATGAATTACGTAAGTATTAGTGTCGCCCGTTTGACGGGCGAAACCGGTGCGGTTGTAGGGAGACCGCACCGGAAACGGAAAGACTTAGAGGTCCTCGCGCCAGAAGGGCATGCTCATGCAGCGCGGGCCGCCGCGGCCGCGGGAGAGCTCGGCGGAGGGCACGACGAGAAGGTCCAGGCCCTCCTTGTACAGCACGTCGTTGGTGACGGTGTTGCGGGCGTAGACGCAGATCTTGCCGGGCTCGACGCACAGGGTGTTGGAGCCGTCGTTCCACTGCTCGCGGGAGGCCGCGATCGGGTCGCCGCCGCCGCAGGGGATCAGCTTGACCTGGTCGACGCCGGTGGCGTCCTCCAGGACGTGCTCGAGGGTGTCCTCGATCAGGCGGATGTTCACGTCGCCCGGGTTCTTGCCGGCGGTCAGCTCGTAGACGCGCAGGGTGCCCATGATGGCGGGGTGGATCGTGAACTTATCGACGTCGATCTGGGTGAAGACCGTGTCGAGGTGCATGAAGGCGCGCGAGACGGGGATGTCGAAGGCCAGGATGCGCTCGACCTTGGAGTCGGAGTTCCAGAAGATGTTCTGGGCCATGACGTCGATAGCGGCGGCCTGGGTGCGCTGGGAGATGCCGACGGCGAGGGTCTTCTCGTTGATGTTCAGCACGTCGCCGCCCTCGGTGTGGAACTGGCAGTCGCGGCGGAAGTACAGGGAGACGTCCTTGTAGTCGGGGTGGTACTTGAAGACGTACTTGCCGTACAGGGTCTCGCGGTTGCGGGTGACCGAGTACATGCGGTTGAGGTTGACGCCCTCGCCGACGACCGCGAACGGGTCGCGGGTGAAGTAGAGGTTGGGCATCGGGTCGATGATCAGGTCGGACTCGGACTCGGAGTTGACCAGGGAGTCGAGGGTCGTGGACGCCGTGAGGGGCATGTCGATCTCGGCCTTGGTCATGCCGGCCATGGTCTTCTTGACGAACTCGAGGTTGTCCTCGATGGAGTCCAGCTTCTCGCGGACGATCTGCGGCATCTGCTGGCCGCGGATGCCTGCCTCGGCGATGTACTGGTCGGTGAACTCGGCGCGGGCGCCGGGGACCTGGTCGAACACCTCGGCGACGAGGTTCTCGAGGTAGAGCACCTCCACGCCCTGGTCCCTCAGGATCTGGGCGAAGGTGTCGTGCTCCTGCTGCGCGACCTCCAGGAACGGAACGTCGTCGAACAGGAGTCGCTCGAGCTCGTCGGGCGGCAGGTTGAGGAGCTCGTCGCCGGGACGGTGCAGGCAGACCTTCCTGAGCTTGCCGATCTCGGAAGGCACGTGCAGACCTTTCGTCATGGCCTCCTACCTTTCTTTCGGGCCCCTGTCAGGGCCGATTCGTTAGCGCCCCTCCGTGTGAGGCGTTATTGCTGACGACATATTTATATCCAAAATCAGTCCATACTTCCACCTCGCCCCCGAACGGTTTTATATGAGGGGTGAACGGCATACACATATACTTCACGCATGGCACACTTTGATTTAATAAAGTTTATTTACGTGCTAAAACGCGTTTTCAATCAAAATAGCAAATGGAACTTAACTTTATTAAACCACCCTCAAATTGCATATTTCTAATAAAGCTATGAATAGAATTAGCGATTCATGCCGCGTCTCAACCATTTTCATTTTTATTCAGAAAAAAGTTTGTCCTATTCATTTCTGGTAAACAAATTACCGTTTACCAGACGCTTGATACCGTTCACCGGAAGCTCAGTATAAGGCCCAGCGGATACCGGCTCGCTTTACGGCCCCATTTGTAACAACTTGACTTCTCGGTATAGAAAAACGAACCCGCTTCCCCTAGGGAAACGGGTCCGTTTTCGATTATCTTCGGCCAATTTGGATAAGGCCCTCGAAGATCGTCGGAATCCTAGCGATCGAACTCCGCCAGTGCCTCGCCCAAAAGCCTCAGGCCCTCGCGGAGAACGTCCCCGCTCGCGCAGTAGCCCAGGCGTGCGCCGCAGGGAAGCTCAAAGCGGCTGCCGGGGACCAGCAGCACTCCCCTCTCGGCCAACAGGCGCTTGCAGAACTCCTCGTCGTCCTCGGGAATATCCAGCTGGATAAACGAGGTGGACACGCCCTGCGGGGCCGTCCAAGAGACGCGGTCCTGCGTATCAATCCAAGCCTGTGCGATATCGCGGTTGCCAAACACGATCTTACGGTTGCGCTCGAGAATCTTGTCATTGTGCTCGAGCACGTAGGTCGCCAGGGCGTCGTTGAACACGCCGCCGCAGATCATGGTGTAGTCGCGATATGTGCGGATGCGGTTGGACACCTCTTCGTTGGCCACGACCCAGCCCACGCGGGCCGCAGGCGTCGAATAGGTCTTGGACACCGAGTTGGTGACAATGGCCTTCTCGTACACGTCGGCCATCGACATAAAGGACTCGGTGTTCTCGAGCGGCAGATACACCTCGTCGCACAGCACGTAGGCGCCCACCGAACGGGCAATCTCGGCAATCTGCCCGAGCATATCGGCATCGAGCACCGTACCGATGGGGTTCGATGCGTTATTGATGCAGATGAGCTTGGTGTTGGGGCGCACCAAGCGCTTGAGCTCATCGATATCGGGCTTCCAGCCGAGCTCCTCGCGAAGCTCCCAATACTCGACCTCGGCACCCAGCGTACGCGGAATCTCGTAGAGCGGCGCATAGGTAGGCCACTCGGCAATCACGTGATCGCCGGGCTCCACAACGGCCATGATGGCGTTGAGGTTGGCGCCCGTGCAGCCATTGGTCTGCAGAATGTGATCGGGATTGTCATCGCGACGATACAGCTTGGCGACCTCGGCCTTAAATTCCGGCGATCCCTCGATCCAGCCGTAGTTCATCTTCTCGCGATCCAGGCGCTCGTAGAACGTGGTGCCGTCCTGCTCGTCCAGTGCGCGAAGCTCGCCCATGGTCAGCGACGAGATCGTCGACTGAGCGATATCCCAGGTAGCACTCTTCTCCCAAACGTTGAGCCATTCCTCAACGCCAATCGTCTTGATGTCCATGGCCAAGCTCCTTACAAAAGTAGTCATCCAACCGTGTTGACGTTCCTCATACAAGATTGGGGCGGCGCGAAAACCCGCACCGCCCCAATGGGAGACATCTAACGTCAGCTAGATGTATGTATTAAGACCTATACGGGTCCTAGAAGACCTTAGAGGTCCTCGCGCCAGAAGGGCATGCTCATGCAGCGCGGGCCGCCGCGGCCGCGGGAGAGCTCGGCGGAGGGCACGACGAGAAGGTCCAGGCCCTCCTTGTACAGCACGTCGTTGGTGACGGTGTTGCGGGCGTAGACGCAGATCTTGCCGGGCTCGACGCACAGGGTGTTGGAGCCGTCGTTCCACTGCTCGCGGGAGGCCGCGATCGGGTCGCCGCCGCCGCAGGGGATCAGCTTGACCTGGTCGACGCCGGTGGCGTCCTCCAGGACGTGCTCGAGGGTGTCCTCGATCAGGCGGATGTTCACGTCGCCCGGGTTCTTGCCGGCGGTCAGCTCGTAGACGCGCAGGGTGCCCATGATGGCGGGGTGGATCGTGAACTTATCGACGTCGATCTGGGTGAAGACCGTGTCGAGGTGCATGAAGGCGCGCGAGACGGGGATGTCGAAGGCCAGGATGCGCTCGACCTTGGAGTCGGAGTTCCAGAAGATGTTCTGGGCCATGACGTCGATAGCGGCGGCCTGGGTGCGCTGGGAGATGCCGACGGCGAGGGTCTTCTCGTTGATGTTCAGCACGTCGCCGCCCTCGGTGTGGAACTGGCAGTCGCGGCGGAAGTACAGGGAGACGTCCTTGTAGTCGGGGTGGTACTTGAAGACGTACTTGCCGTACAGGGTCTCGCGGTTGCGGGTGACCGAGTACATGCGGTTGAGGTTGACGCCCTCGCCGACGACCGCGAACGGGTCGCGGGTGAAGTAGAGGTTGGGCATCGGGTCGATGATCAGGTCGGACTCGGACTCGGAGTTGACCAGGGAGTCGAGGGTCGTGGACGCCGTGAGGGGCATGTCGATCTCGGCCTTGGTCATGCCGGCCATGGTCTTCTTGACGAACTCGAGGTTGTCCTCGATGGAGTCCAGCTTCTCGCGGACGATCTGCGGCATCTGCTGGCCGCGGATGCCTGCCTCGGCGATGTACTGGTCGGTGAACTCGGCGCGGGCGCCGGGGACCTGGTCGAACACCTCGGCGACGAGGTTCTCGAGGTAGAGCACCTCCACGCCCTGGTCCCTCAGGATCTGGGCGAAGGTGTCGTGCTCCTGCTGCGCGACCTCCAGGAACGGAACGTCGTCGAACAGGAGTCGCTCGAGCTCGTCGGGCGGCAGGTTGAGGAGCTCGTCGCCGGGACGGTGCAGGCAGACCTTCCTGAGCTTGCCGATCTCGGAAGGCACGTGCAGACCTTTCGTCATGGCCTCCTACCTTTCTTTCGGGCCTTACTGGCCGAATGTATCAGCGCCCCTCCATATGAGACGCTGCTTGCTGACAGCTCTAGTTATATCCAAAAATCACCCGCAATTCCACCTCGCCCCCGAACGGTCAACAAAGTGCGATGAACGGTATATCGCATGTGATTCCCCCATGATGTACTTCGGCGTTCTAAAGTAACTTTTCTAAGGTAAACGCTCTTTTTTCTCAAAAATCATTCGCAATTACAACTCCAATCTTTCGATTAGGAATTGCATATCTAAAACGGTTTTATGTATATAAATGACGCTTGTTCGTGTTTCTGTCTGTATTCGATGATATTCAGCTACCTATCATTCTTATTCACACATACTCACCAGTTGAGTGAGGATATAGACCGTTTTTCACAACGCGACGGGCGTCAGCTCTATGGCTTGTCAGCGTAAGAAGTAGGTAAAGATACCGTTCACGCGATACGTCCGTGCCATAGGTCGACTAAATTGAGACAATAGTGAATAGTGTTAGGCAACCGTCCCCTGCGGGGACTGAACGGACAGATGCATATGCCGAGCAAAATCGAAAAAAAGCAAGCCGCCGCAAAGCTGCGCAAACCGCCGCGCGACTTCTCGTACACGCAGAACCGAGAGCTCAGCTGGCTACGCTTTGACAACCGTGTGCTTGACGAAGCCTTCGACGAGACCGTTCCGCTGTTCGAGCGTCTAAAGTTCGTGTCGATTTTCGAGTCCAACCTCGACGAGTTTCTCATGGTGCGCGTGGGCGGCCTGTCCGATCTGGCAGAGCTCAAAAAACAGCCTGTCGACAACAAAAGCAATATGACCGCCTCCGAACAGGTCGATGCCGTCATGGCCGAAATGCCCGGGCTCCTTACCCGATGGGAGTCCATCTTTAAGAGCATCGAGGACAAGCTCGACGCCCTGGGCGTTCACCGCGCGCGTGTCGATTCGCTTACGCCCGAGGAGCGCACCTTTGTAACCCGCTACTTCCAGGCCTACGTGTCGCCGGTCATCTCACCGCTGGTGATTGACCCGCGCCACCCCTTCCCCAACCTGCGCAACGGCGCACTCTACCTGGCCTGCGGCCTGGACGGCGTCACCGACGAGGAAAGTCTGCTGGGCCTAATCGAGATTCCCGCCTCGATGAACCGCGTGGTCGAGATCCCCTCGCCCGCCGGCACCTACTCCTACATTCTGCTCGAGGACGTCATCCTCGCCTGCCTGGACAGCTGCTTTGGCTCCTATAAGCCGCTCGACCGCGCGCTCATCCGCGTCACCCGCAACGCCGACATCGATCCGGACGGCGAGGGCGTCGAGGAGGAAGAGGACTACCGCCAGCACATGAAGCGCATCCTCAAGAAGCGCCTGCGTCTGCAGCCGGTAGTGCTCGCGGTCTCGGGGTCGCTCGAGAAGGCGACGCTCAAGACCATCCGCAAGGCGCTCGAGCTTTCTCGCCGCTCGGTCTTTACCTGCGATATCCCGCTCGACCTGGGCTACGTCTTCGGCATTGAGGGCAAGATTCCCGAGCATCTACGCAACGAGCTGCTCTTTACGCCGTTTAAGCCGCAGCCCAACCCCACCATCGACATGTCCCGTTCCATCCGCGAGCAGGTGCTGCAGCACGACAAGCTGCTCTTTTACCCTTACGAGGCCATGAATCCGTTCTTGGACCTGGTGCACGAAGCAGCCTACGACCCCGAGTGCATCTCGCTGCGCATCACGCTCTACCGCGTGGCCAAGCAGAGCCGCCTGTGCGAGTCGCTGATCGATGCCGCCGAGAACGGCAAAGAGGTCACGGTGCTCATGGAGCTCCGCGCGCGCTTTGACGAGCAGAACAACATCGAGTGGGCCGAGCGCCTGGAAGAGGCCGGCTGCACCGTCATCTACGGCTCCGAGGGCTTTAAGTGCCACTCCAAGATCTGCCAGCTCACCTATCGCGAGGGCATGGCGCTAACGCGCCTAACGCTGCTGGGCACCGGCAACTTTAACGAGAAGACGGCCAAACTCTACAGCGACTTTATGCTCATGACCGCCCACCCCGGTATCGGCGAGGACGCCAACCTGTTCTTCCGCAACCTGTCGCTGGGCAATCTGCGCGGCGATTACCGCTTCCTGGGCGTGGCGCCGGTCGGTCTCAAGCCGCTCATCATGCGCGGTCTGGATCGCGAGATCCAGCGCGCTCTCGCTGGCGAGCCCGCCCGCGTGTTCTTTAAGCTCAACTCGCTCACCGACCGCGAGGTCATCGACAAGATCGCCGAGGCATCGTGCGCAGGAGTCCGCGTGGACATGATCATCCGCGGCATCTCGTGCCTCAAGCCGGGCGTTCCTGGCAAGACCGAGAACGTGCATGTCCGTTCTATCGTCGGACGCTTTTTGGAGCATGCGCGCGTTTACGCCTTTGGCGTGGACTCGGACATGATCTACCTGAGCTCGGCCGACATGATGACGCGCAACACCGAACACCGCGTGGAGATCGCCTTCCCCGTGCTCGACCCCACCTGCCGCGCCCTGGTGCACGAGTACATGGGCATGCAGCTGCGCGACAACGTGAAGGCCCGCAGCCTCACGAGCGACGGCACTTGGGTCCCCGTGGAGCGTGCAGAGGGCGAGAAGCCCTTCAACTCGCAGGAAGCCCTGCTGGAGCGTGCCTATCGCAACGCCGAGGCCGCGCCCGAGCCCGTCATTGAGGCAAAGCCTGCTCCTGAGCCGCAGCCGGCCACACCCGAGGTTCAGAAGGTCCAGGCGACCGTCATTGAGCCCGAGCCCGCACCTGTACCTCAGCCCGAGCCGCAGGTCACCAAGCCCGCACCCGAGACGAGCGCCCGTCGCGATAAGCCCGCCGGCAGGACCAAGGCCATCGAGCGCCATCGCCCCGGTCGCGTGCGCATGGGCCTGGGCCTGATCGGCCTGGGTCTTAAGACGCTCATTACCGGCAAGACGAAATAGTCGTTTGTAGAAGCAGTTTGTAGAAGCGCCCCGCATTTGAGGAAAGCCTCGGATGCGGGGCGCTTTTCCCTGCTACCATGGTGCGAACAACAACACGAATGACAGGCAGGGATATGAAGCTCACTATAGAATCGATGACCTACGGCGCCGACGGGCTGGCGCACGCCGACAACGGCAAGGCCGTCTTTGTGCAGGGCGCCGTGGCAGGCGACACCGTCGAGGCCGAGGTCGTACAGGACGGCAAGTCGTTCATGCGCGCCCGCACGACCGAGATTCTGGAGCCGAGCCCCGATCGCATTCAGCCTCCCTGCCCCTACGTGGGCATCTGCGGCGGCTGCTCGTGGGGCAATCTCTCACGCACGGCACAGCTTGCCGCCAAGGAGCAAAACCTGCGCTCCACGCTCGAGCGCATCGGCAAGTTCAGCCCTGAGCAAGTCGACGAGCTGGTGCAGCCCATCTGCCACACCAAGGACGACTGGGGCTACCGCAATAAAATCGAGCTCGAACCGACCGTCGTCAACGGTCGCGTGCGCCTTGGCATGCACGGTGTCGACCCCAGCAAAATCGTGACCGTCGATGCGTGCCCGCTGTTCGATAAACGTTTTCCCAAGGCGCTCAAATCGGTCGTCGGCGCACTCAACTATCTAAGCGGCAGCCATGACTTGGGACTCGAACGCGTGGGCATTCGTGCATCGCGCCGTACCAAGGCACTCGAGGTCGCACTCTGGACGCCCACAGGCTCTTTTCCGCGCTCGCAGGTCTCCCGCGTGCTGGCGGACGCCGCTCATCCCACGAGCATCGTGCGCGTGATGAGCAAGGGCGAAAAGAAGGCCCGCCGTGTCTCCAAGGTCGAAATGCTCGCCGGAGAGGGCTCATGGACCGAGAATATCGCCGAGGGTCAGATGCGCTTGTCTGCCCCGTCTTTTTTCCAGGTCAACACCAAGGGTGCCGAGATTTTGATCGAGCTTGTCATGGAAGCGCTCGACCCGCAAGAAGACGAGCTTGCCGTGGACCTGTACTGCGGCGCCGGAACCTTTACCCTGCCGCTCGCCCGCCGCTGCGACTTCGTCGCCGCCGTCGAGGCCTACGGCCCGGCCGTGCGCGACCTGCGCCGTAACCTGGAGATCAACAAGCTTGATAACGTCGACGTCATTGGCGGAGACGCGGTGCGCGAGTTCCCCGACCAGGATGCCGACGTCTTGGTGGTCGACCCGCCGCGCGCAGGCCTCGCCCCCGAGGCGATCGACCTTATCGCCAGCACGAGTGCTCGCGATGTCGCCTACGTGAGCTGCGACCCGGCCACCCTGGCGCGCGATCTCAAACGCTTTGTCGAAGAAGGCACCTTCTCCCCCGTCAAGATCACGCCAGTCGACCTGTTCCCGCAAACCTTCCACTGCGAGACCGTCGTCCACCTTAGGCGCAACTAGTCACTCAATCATTGCTCAGATAAATCATTGAGAAATCGAGCGTGGCAAGCGGAGGTCTTCGGGGTATAAGACGGCTAATTGTATGCCGCCTATGAAAGGAACCCTCATGCCCAGCGTTGCCGTTCTCGCCGCCGATGGCTTTGAAACTATTGAATGCTTGACCATGGTCGATGTCATGCGTCGCGGCGGTGTGCGTGCCACGCTCGTCTCGATTATGCCCACACGTGAGGTCGTAAGCTCGCTGCAGATCCCCGTGACCTGCGATGCGCTCTTTGATGAGATCAACTTTGACGAGTACGACTGCGTCGTGCTGCCCGGCGGCTTGCCCGGTGCCACCAACCTGCGTGCCGATCAGCGCGTCTGCGACGTGGTCTGCAAGTTCGCCGCGACCAAGCACGTTGCCGCCATCTGCGCCGCCCCGTTTATCCTGGGCGAGCTCGACCTACTCGAGGGGTGCCACGCCACGTGCTTCCCTGGCTTTGAGAAAAGCTTCCCCGAAGGCGCCTATACCGGCGAGAAGGTTACGCAAGACGGCAACATCATCACCGCCAGCGGCATGGCCCAGTCGCTCCCCTTTGCGCTTGAGCTGCTGCGCACGCTCGCCGGCGACAAGGCCGTCGAGAAGGTCGCCGAGGGCATTCAGCTATGATTTTGGCTTCGCAATCACCGCGCCGCATCGAGTTGATGCGCGAGGCAGGCTATGACATTCGCGTGATTCCCGCAGATATCGACGAAACGCCTTTTGATGGCGAGGCCCCGCTTACGCTCGTTGAACGCTTAGCACGCGCCAAAGCCGCCGCCGTTGCCGCCGAGCATGCCGAGCCCAAAGAACTGACCGTCGCGGCCGATACTATTGTCACCTTCGATGGCAAGATTCTGGGCAAGCCGGCAACCGAGGACGAGGCGCGCACCATGCTCCGCGAGCTTTCGGGCCGCACGCACCAGGTCGCAACCGGCGTCTGCATCGTTAAGGCAGGCGACACGGCCGCTCCGCATGCCGCCGAGAGCCTGTCGTTTGTCGATGTGACCGACGTGACGTTCTATGAGCTTACCGAAGAGCAGATCGAGCGCTATGTTGCCTCCGGCGAACCCATGGACAAGGCCGGGGCCTACGGCATCCAAGGCACAGGCGGCCGCATGCTTGTGCACGATATTTCGGGTGACTTCTACAACGTGGTGGGCTTGCCCATCGCTCGCGTCGCACGCGCGATTCAAAAACTCTCGTAATTGCATCTGGCGCTGGTTATCCCCCAGCGCCTACAATTTTGCCGTACCGTACGGATCCCGACCGGGCATAAGGCCCGGCGGAAAACCGATAGGAGAAAACATGGACACACTGCTCGAAGCCATCGATGTTTGCAATGTCGATGGCTTTTGCTTTGGCAACTATACGGACGAGGAGGCTGGCACCGGCTGCACCGTAATCGTGGCGCCCGAGGGTGCCACCGGTGGCGTTGACGTACGTGGTGGCGCCCCCGCTTCGCGTGAGACCGACCTGCTGCGTCCCGAAAACACCGTCGATAAGGTCCACGCCGTCTGCCTTTCGGGCGGATCGGCCTTTGGCCTCGAGGCTGCAAGCGGCGTGGCCCGCGAACTCGAGAGCCGCGGCATTGGTCTGCCCGTCGGCCCCACGCAGGTGCCCATCGTGTGCTCCAGCTGTATCTTCGACCTTGCCTTTGGCGACCCCACCGTTCGCCCCGACATTGAGGCCGGCATCGCCGCCGTGCGCGAGGCGCTCGACCACACCCCCACCAAGCTCGAACAGGGCAACGTAGGCGCCGGCACGGGCGCTACCGTGGGTAAGCTCATGGGCCCCGCCACCTGCATGAAGGCCGGCCTTGGCGCTGCCGCCGTGGCGCTCGGCCCCATCAAGGTGGGCGCCGTGGTCTCGGTCAACGCCTGCGGCAACGTTGTCGACCCCCTCACCGGCGAGTGGGTCGCCGGCATGCGCGCCTCAGCCGATAGCGACCAGATCGTCGATATGGAACTCGCAGCCTTTGCCGCCGCCGGATCCATGCAGATGCCGCTCGACCGCACCAACACCACCATCAGCTGCATCGTCACCAACGTGGAACTCACTAAGGCACAAGCCACCAAGGTCTCTCAGATGGCCGCAGACGCCTACGCACACGCCATCCGTCCCACGCACACCACCAACGATGGCGACACCATCTACACCCTCGCCAGCGGCAAACTTGGCGCCCAGGCAAGCGCCGCCGTTCCCCTAGACCTGCTGGGCATGCTCGCCGTAAGGGCTTTGCAAACCGCCATCGTAAACGGAGCCAAAACCGCCAAAACCTCCCACGGCATCCCCGGCGCCGCAAAGTAATCTCACTCGACCGTCGGTCGGAGGCGGGCGGGCATTACGTTTGCTGCTCTACAGTCCTATGCAAGACGAAGGCCACATTAAGTGGCCTTCTTTGCATGCGGAACTCGCGACAAACGTAATGCCCGCCCGCCTCCGACCGACTTCCAATCTAATTCTTTTCAGCCCAGGCCCCTGTGTACCGCGCGTCGAAGATCTTCAAATTCAAATAACCTGACAATCGATTCTTATAGCAGAGGCCCCTTGGCCTTTAGTTTGATACAAGTTCCGCACGAGCCGGAAAGCACTCAATGTGCTTTCCGTGCGAGCAGGACTGTTCGCAGTAGCAAACTAAAGGCCAAGGGGCCCAGTCAACCTATCAGCAGCGATTACTCAGCAGCTAGTTGAATTTGAAGATCTTTGAGGCAAGACGGTATAGGCCGAGTGTGGTTTTGTCTCCGGCACGACCGCGGAGGTTAGTGAAGAAGCCGACCACACCGTAACGTGCACGACGATACATACGCTCGTCATAGGCCTTCAAATCATTCCACAGCGTCTTTAGGCGCTCGTCGGCGCAATCTTCCTCGGAAAGCTTGGTCAACACCGAGCAGATCGCCATCATCATAGTGAAATAACCCATCATGTACGAGCGCAGACGCGACGACTCGACATCGCTGTACAGGTGGTACGACTCCATCATGATACGCGTAACACGGAACTGCTGGTCCAGACGCTTGACCATCGTGGCCTCGTTGACGCTCTGGCCCTCGCGACCGATAAAGTAGCGATAGAGGTCGATGTCGGCGTAGTACATGGTCTTGCAACGCGGCAGCGGCACGTAGGCGTAGATGTTGTCCACATAGAACGTGTGCGGCGGCATGGGAAGGTTGGACTCGCGCAGCACATCCGTGCGATAGCACAGGCTGTGCATGAGCAGATTCTGGTCCAGGCGGAAATGGCCGATCTGGTCCCAGGTAAAGATCTTTTTTCGAGGCAGGGCAAACTTGTAACCAATGGCCGTATGCGTACCCTCGTAAACCTTCTCGTACACGTAGTTCGAGATAAACAGGTCAACGCGCTGGTCGCGCTCTTCAAAGCCGCGCAGAATCGACAGCATGGTCGAAAGGGCAGCGCCGTCAAGCCAGTCGTCCGAGTCGACAACCTTGTAGTAGGTGCCCTGCGCCTCGCGCAGACCCGAAAGGACGGCAATACCGTGGCCGCCATTCTCCTGGTGCACCGCGCGGATGATTCCAGGATAACGGGCCTCCCACTCGTCGGCCTTGGCGGCCGTCTCATCCTTGGAGCCGTCGTCCACCACGATAATCTCGATATCGGTGGCATAATTGCTCCCCTCCAAGATGGAGGTGATGCAATGGTCCATGTCCTTAGCGGCGTTATACGAGGGAATACCGAATGTTATGACTTTATGCATGGCAGGCGATAATCTCATCCGAAAGATCGAGGGCGGAATTGGTCACGGCATCCATATCGTAGTAACGATACTCGGCCAGACGACCCACCGGGTGGAAGTTTGTCAGGTTCTGGACGCGCTCAAGATAGCGCTCATAGAGCTCACGGTTCTCGGGCTCAAGAATGGCGTAATACGGCGTCTCGCCCGAGCCGGGCGTATAGGCCTTGGAGTACTCCTTCATGATGGTGGTCTTGCCGGGCAAAACCTGACCGGTCATGTTCTTGAACTCGGTGATGCGCGTGTAATCCTCGCTCGTGGTGTAGTTGACGGTGCCCACGGGCTGGAACTGGTCCATATCGAGCGTCTCGAACTTCATGTCGAGCGTGCGGTACGGCAGCGCGCCCAGGTCGAGGTTGAACAGCTCATCGAGCGGACCGGTATAGACAATCTCGCCGCCGTAGACCTTGCCGTCGACCTTGACGGTTGTCTCGTCGATCTCGAAGAGATCGCGAGCATCCACGTCGCAGAACACATCAATCAGGTCGTGGTCGAGCATGTGCTCAAACAGCGCCGTGTAGCCATCCTGCGGCATACCCTGGAAGGGGGCCTGCGGGAAGTAACGGTCATCATCGCCCACAAAGACGGGAACGCGACCGGTGATCGAGGGATCGATCTGGTCGGGCGTCTGGCCCCACTGCTTCATGGTGTAATGCAAAAAGACGTTCTCGTAGACGTAATCGGCGACCTCGGCCAAGTCGGGGTCGTTCTTCTTACGCAGCTCCATAATGGGCACCTTGACATCCTTGCCAAAGGTCTCCACGAGCTTCTGATACAGCTCCTCGCCGCGCTCATCACCAAAGGCGAGCTTGAGACTCGCATGGTTGAAGGGCACGGGCATAAGGGTACCGTTGATGTTGGCGAGCACCTTGTGCTGATAATCCGTCCACTTGGTAAAGCGCGACAGGAAATTGTGCACGCGCTCGTTAAAGGTGTGATAGATATGCGGACCGTACTCGTGGATCAGGATTCCGGCCTCGTCAGTGCAGTCATAGGCATTGCCCGCAATGTGGCTACGGCGCTCCAAAACGGCAACACGATAGCCGATAGTCTCGGCAAGACGGCGGGCGCAAACGGCACCGGCATATCCAGCACCGACGACAATCATGTCGTACGCGCCGGCGTTAAAGCCTTCAGGCAGGCCTGAGGTAATCTGCATCGATACTCCTTGTCAAAAGCCACGGGCTCGTTAGCTGGGCTTTTCTCGAACATTCTTCGAGACATATTTATCAGAGCGATTATAGCGCTAATGCGTCCTATAATGAGCTTGCCACACAAGGAAAGCCCAAGCACAGCGGCGAACATAATTGAAAGGTAGACCCGCTAGCAGCGGGTTTATTCGTGAACAGCCGGGTGCCTGGAGCTTAGCGAAACGCTTGTAAGGAGTAACATGAGCGATTTCCTAAACCGTATGAAGTCTGCCGCCAAGGCCGACCTTAAGACCATCGTCCTGCCCGAGGGCGAGGATCCGCGCACCATCGTCGCGGCCAACAAGATCATCGAGGAAGGCCTGGCCAACATCGTCATCCTGGGCGATCCCAACGAGATCAACGTCCCCGGCGCCACCGTCATCGATCCGCGCAACGCCGAGAAGCACGAGGAGTACGCGCAGAAGTTTGCCGAGCTCCGCGCCAAGAAGGGCGTTACCATCGAGCAGGCTCGAGCCCAGGTGATGGACGCCACCTACTTTGGCACCATGATGGTCAAGATGGGCGATGCTGACGGCCTGGTCTCCGGCGCCTGCCACTCTACCGCCGACACCCTGCGCCCCGCGCTGCAGATCCTCAAGACCGCCCCGGGCACCAAGCTGGTCTCGGCCTTCTTCGTGATGTGCACCGACACCCCGCAGTTCGGCACCGACGGCACGCTGATCTTCGCCGACTGCGGCCTCAACATCAACCCGTCCTCCGACGAACTCTCCGAGATCGCCATCGCCTCCGCTCACTCCTGGTCCACCTTCATGGGCAATGTTGAGCCGCACGTGGCCATGCTCTCCTACTCCACCATGGGCTCCGCTGGCGGCGAGGTCGCCAAGAAGGTCCAAGAGGCCGTGAAGTTCTGCAAGGAGAAGGCTCCCGAGCTCGCCATTGACGGCGACCTGCAGCTCGATGCCGCTATCGTCCCCACCGTCGCCCAGCTCAAGGCTCCCGGCTCCTCCGTTGCCGGCAAGGCCAACGTGCTCGTGTTCCCCGACCTCGAGGCCGGCAACATCGGCTACAAGCTGGTTCAGCGCTTCGCTGGCGCCGACGCTTACGGCCCCATCCTGCAGGGCATCGCCAAGCCGGTTAACGACCTTTCGCGCGGCTGCTCTGCCGACGACATCGTGGGTGTCGTAGCCATCACCGCCGTCCAGGCTCAGATGGCTGAGTAGCGGACATAGCCCCTCGGGACCCTACAGGGTAAAGCTCTGAAAACGTCCTCGGACATGTCGGAAGCCCCCGCTGCGCACTACGTGCGGCGGGGGCTTCCTCCGTCCTGACGCTCCTATTTGGCAAGGTGTTTTTTAGAATCCATTTTGCGCTCGGCCTCGAAGGCCCGCCTGTCCCAATCGAGCGGAAGTCCGGCCTCGACCCATGCCTCGTAGGCCCTCCTTATGGGCTTGAGCTCCCTTTGGCCCCTCTCCAGCATCGAGATGTACTTCTCGCTGGTGCCCAGTATGGACGCCGCCCTCGCCTGGCTGACCTTCGCCGCGCGCCTGGCCGCCACGAGCCCCGAGGCGTCCCCGGGCCTCCTGATCTCGTGCGGGTGCATCAGCGCCCGGTACGCCTCCCTGGCCACGTAGCGCTTGAGGCACCTCATGACCTCCCTGTCGCTCTTTCCCCGCCCCCTGGCCCTCTCGGCGTACTCGGCGGTCTCGGGGTCGCGCATGACCCTCTGCCTCGCGATCTCGTGCAGCGCGCTGTTCGCCTGCCGGTCGCCGCCCCTGTTGAGCCTGTGCCTCACGGTCTTGCCGCTCGAGGCGGGAATGGGGCAGGCCTGTTAGCGTCAATATATTTTTCACCATTTTCACCAACGTATTTTCGCCAATCGCGCCAACGCGGATGCGCCGGATTCGCTTACGCGGATGCGCCGCTTTCGGCGTCTAGGCTCCCTCCTCCTTCCCGTCCTCGCCGCCGATGGATGCGTCCTTCAGGCGGTACGACCGTCCCGTTATCTTGATCATCGCGCAATGGTGGCA